>JAQTRD010000061.1 GCA_028711965.1 Candidatus Colwelliibacteriota bacterium
CTAATAAAGAGGCGATAAAGTCCATAATACGCCTAGGGATGGCTCTTGGCGGAGAGATACCGGATACCGCCATTTTCGACCGCAAGAGCTACTTCTACCCCGATCTGCCGAAGGGTTATCAAATATCTCAATACGAGCACCCTTTTGTTAAGGGAGGAGAGTTATCGGGTGTAAAGCTTACGAGGGTCCATCTTGAAGAAGATGCCGGCAAGCTGATTCACTCTGCCTCGGCGGCAGACGGGAAAAGTCTTGTGGACTTCAATCGCGCGGGAGTTCCTTTGATGGAGCTTGTTACAGAACCGGTTATCTCGAGCGGAGAAGAAGCGGTAAGATTCACAAAAGAACTGCAGCTCCTCCTTCGTTATCTTGGCATCTGCAATGCCGATATGGAGAAGGGCGAAATGCGCCTGGAAGCGAATATTTCAGTTCGTCCGGAAGGAACAGATAAGCTTGGTACTAAAGTTGAAGTAAAGAACCTAAACTCATTCAGGTTTATGGGTGAAGCGATAGATTATGAAATAAAAAGGCAAACAAAAGTTCTCGAAGACGGAGGAAAGATTATTCAGGAGACAAGGGGGTGGAATCAGACAAAGAGCGAGACTTACTCACAAAGAAGCAAGGAGGAAGCCCATGATTATCGCTATCATCCGGAGCCGGACCTGCCGCCGATTGATTTGACGGACAAGGAATTCATTAATCTGGAAGAATTAAGGCAAAGCATCCCGGAACTGCCGTCGGAGAAAAGAAAAAGATTTGTGTCTGAATTCGGCCTTTCGGAAAATCAATCTGCGGGACTTGTTGAAGACAGGTATCTGTCTAGTTATTTTGAATCGGTTTCCTCGGAGATAAGTGAAGAATTAGAAAAGGAAGAAGATAGGAAAAAGGCAATTGCCCTTGCCGCCAACTACATTATCGCGGACGTGAGGGGACTGATGAATGAGGTCTCTGTCTCGGATGCCAGGGAAATCAAGATAACAGCCGAAAATATGGCGGATCTCGTTATCCTTATCGCCAAAGGGGAAATAACAAGCCGTATGGCGAAAGATCTGCTTCGTGAAATGTTCGAAACAGGGCTTGATCCGCGGGATATTATTGAGAAGAAGGGGATAAGACAGGTGTCTGATGAAAGTGT
This sequence comes from Candidatus Colwelliibacteriota bacterium, assembly GCA_028711965.1. Lineage (GTDB taxonomy): Bacteria > Patescibacteriota > Minisyncoccia > UBA6257 > Colwellbacteraceae > STB-63. The sequence goes on from JAQTRD010000061.1 coordinate 1,133, forward strand.
CGTTTTGGAAGCAGTGAAAGCGGTTATGGAAGCGAACCCGGCGGCCGTAATTGATTATAAGAAGGGAAAACAAAACGCCCTGCAATTTATGATTGGGCAGACGATGGCGCGCCTTAAAGGACAGGGCAACCCGGAAGTGATAAAAAATATATTAGAAAAAGAAATGAGTCTTTAAGGAACCAAACACTCTATATCTTAGACTTATCGGCTTATCCACCTTATCTCCTTATCTCTTTTAAACCAAGTCATCTGGCGGCGGGCGTACTGCCTTATTGCCGTAAGGAGCTGGCTTCTCATTTCGTCATAGCTTAATTTTTTGCGGAGGAACAGGGATATATACCTGTATTCCAGTCCGAGGTCATAAAGCCGTTTCCAAGAAACACCTTTTTTATGGAGCTCCTCCACTTCCTTTATCATCCCGGCAGAGAGCCTCTTATCCAGCCTTAATTCTATTCTCCTATCAAGATCTTCCATTGGCCGCATTATGCCGATTTTTTCGGCGCTGTAGCGGGGAGCGCGTTTTAATTTCGGAACCGGCTTTCCGGTAGAAAGGACTATCTCAAGCGCTCTCACGAGGCGGGCGCGGTTTTTAGTGTCAATTGAAGCGAAGCGATCTGGATCGAGCTCTGATAATCTTTGAGCAAGCTCGCCAGTTGATAGCTTATCTAATTTTTTTCTTATAGTAGGCGACGGGGGAACGGGAGCCGTCGTGTCATCATAAAGAAGCGCGTCGATATAAAAGCCGGTGCCTCCGCATACGATAGGCAGCTTTCCGCGGTTCAAAATATCCGAAACGGCCTTCCTTGCGAGGCGGGCATAATCGGAGGCGGTAAATATTTTCTTGGGAGAAGATACATCAAGGATATGGTGCGGAACGCCTCTCATCTCTTTTTTTGTTATCTTTCCGGAACCGATGTCCAGTCCGCGATAGACTTGGCGAGAATCGGCAGAGATAACTTCTCCGTTTCTCTCAAGTGCCATCTCTACCGCAAAATCAGACTTACCGGAAGCAGTAGGCCCTAAAACGACTATAACTTTTGGGAGTGTAAGCTGCGTCTCTTTATTTTTTTGAGATTTTGGATTTGGAGCTTTACTGGAAATTGGAAATTGGGATTTGGAAATTTTTATTAAGACTTTTCTTCTATCTCTTTCTTTAATTTGGATACTAGGTCGCTGATACTCATTGTCCCTAGATCTCCCTTTCCTTGCCGCCTGACTGAAACGGTTTGCGATCCGACTTCCTTATCGCCGACAATCAGAATATACGGAATCTTTTCCATTTCCGCTTTTCTTATCCGGTTTCCGAGAGTTTCGTTGGCGACGTCGACTTTAACCCGAATATCTTCCGCGCGGAGGGAGTCCGCTATTTCATTAACGAAAGCCATATGCTTGTCGTTTATGGGAATAACGACGGTCTGTATAGGGGAGAGCCACAGAGGGAACGCTCCGGCATAATGTTCTATTAAAAGGCCGATGAATCTCTCAAACGAGCCAAAGAGGGCTCGATGGAGCATATAAGGACGCTCTTCCTTTCCTTTTTCGTTTATAAAAGTCAGATCAAACCTCTCTGGCAAATTGAAATCGAATTGGAGCGTCGAACATTGCCATTCGCGTCCCAGGACATCCTTGATTTTGAAGTCCAGTTTCGGTCCATAAAAAGCCGCTTCTCCTTCTTCTTTCGTGTAGTCCAGTCCTTCTTCTTTTGCCACCTCTTCAAGGACTTTCTGGGTAAAACGCCATCCTTCGTCATTTCCGGCGTACTTTTCCTTATTTTTCGGATCTCTCATAGAGAGATAAACTTTGTAGTCATGGAATCCGAAAGTGCCGAATATCATCTTTATGAATCCGACTACTCTCTTAAGTTCCTCTTTTACTTGTGACTTCGCGCAAATAATATGGGCGTCGTCTTGGGTGAATCCTCTCACGCGCGTAAGGCCGGAAAGTTCGCCGCTCTTCTCATAGCGGTATACTGTTCCGCACTCGGCCCATCGGATAGGCAGTTCGCGGTAGCTTCTTACGTCAGACTTGTAAAGCGTCACATGGAAAGGGCAATTCATCGGCTTCAAGAGATATTCATCCTTCGCCTTATTTTTCTTCCCCTCTTTTGTTTCAGAGAGGCTTAGTCCCACTTCAAGAGGAGGATACATACTGTCGGAGTAGAAACCCCAGTGGCCGGAAGTTTCCCATAGCTTCTTACTGCCGATGTGCGGGGTGCGGACAAGTTCGTAGCCTCCTTTAAGGTGCGCGCGGTACCAGAAGTCTTCCATCACCCGCCAAAGGATTGCTCCCTTCGGCTGCCACATAACCAAGCCCAGTCCAACAGTATTCGGTTCTATATAAAACAG
>JAQTRD010000062.1 GCA_028711965.1 Candidatus Colwelliibacteriota bacterium
AAAAGCTCATCGACATACAGACCGGCGCTAAAGACACCCGTCATAATCCTAATCCGGTTCCCCTCTATATAATTGACAACCGACTTCGCCGGGAAAGATCAAAGGAAGAAACGGAAGAAAACGAAAAAATGATAATCGGCTCCCTTTGCGATATTGCGCCAACGGTATTAGCGCTTATGGGGTTGGAAAAGCCAGTCGAGATGACCGGTCAGAACTTATTACCCGCCATAAAATGAAACCGGTAAGCCGCATTATAATCATCTTCCTTATAAACGGCCTTTGTCTTTATGCCGCCGGATCTCTTGTTTCCGGCTTTACGATTCCGGAGAGACTAGCCGATCTTGCCCTTGTAGCCCTTGTCTTTACCGTATTAAACCTCATTATAAAGCCGTTTCTTCGCTTCATATTCACCCCGATAATCTGGCTCACCCTGGGCCTTGCTGGCCTTGCCTTAAATGCCCTAATGCTCATTATTCTTGATAAAATATGGGATATGGTTATTATTAACGGTATGGCGCCCCTTGCGGCGGCGACCGTCATTATTACTATAATTAACTACATATGTCGGCTTTTACTATTGCCCAAGTCGTAATATCAATAATCATAATTGTACTTATCCTGCTTCAAGATCGATCTTCCGGAGCGGGCGGTCTTTTTGGAGGAGGAGGCGATTCTTTTTACCAAAAGAGAAGAGGCGCCGAAAAAATAATGTTTGCCCTTACTATCGTCTCTATTGTCGCTTTTGTGGCTGTCTCCATAATCAAGCTTGCTTTATAAACTGATTCAAATCATTAAGTCTTTAAATAAAAGAGAGCTCATTGCTCTCATCGTTTGCGTTTCGGTAATTGCTCTATCCGGTTCCTTCTTTCTTATTCGCGCCATTACCGAGCAAACTGAAGAGTCCCCCGCTTTCGGAGGAACATGGCGCGAAGGAAGTATCGGGCAGCCCGTGTTTGTTAATCCGATAATCTCCGGAAACGACGTTGATCAAGAAATATCCCGATTGATATTCGCTAGTCTTTCAGAAATGGCTGACACCGTCCGGATAGAAGACGATGGAAGGACTTGGACTGTCAGGCTCAAAGAAGGTTTAAAATGGCACGACGGGGAGAAAATAACCTCTGACGACATAATCTATACCTTCGACACGATCGTTGATCCAGAATCAAATTCTCCTATTGCCGGAAATTTTGACGGGGCAACTATCTCGCGAGTCAGCGAGTTAGAAGTACGATTCAACCTTCCTTCATCTTATGTCTTCTTTGAAACGACAATCGATAATATGAGAATCATTCCGAAGCACATCTTCGGTAATATTCCGCCTGCCAATTTTAATTTATCCTCTTTTGTCAGGGAACCGGTAGGATCAGGTCCTTACAAATTCCAGTCATACGGCAAAGAAAAAGGCGGATTTGTGAGTGAATACAAATTGATTGCGAATAACGAGTATTTCGGTAAAAAGCCTTATATTCAGAACATTGTCTTTAAGTTTTACGCCGACGAATCCCAAATGGCAAAAGGATACATAAACGGAGAGATAGACGGATTTATCGCTCAAAATCCTAAAACAGCAAAGACTATTTCCGTAAGAAGGACTGTTAACGCGCTTTCAGCGCCGCGCTATTATGCCGTGTTTTTAAATCCAAGCCTCATATCTGCATTCCGTGACGAGTCAACACGTAAGAAACTTTCCGCCGCGGTATCAAGAGATAAAATAGCGACAGATGTCTTCGACGGCTTTGCTGAGCCCGTATTCTCCCCTCTTACTGAAGAACCGTTCACTCCGGAAAAAGAAGATCTGGTAGACAACAGTCTTGAAGGGTTGGTTATAAACCTGACTGTCCCCGATATTCAACCCCTTATAGAGACGGCAACGATCATAAAGTCCGATTGGGAATCTTATGGAGCAACAGTTAATATTTCTTCCTTGCGGCCGGCAGATATTCAGGAGATTATCAAAAACCGAAGCTATGAAGCTCTGCTTTTCGGCAATATATTGAATGAACCGGAAGACCTCTATTCTTTTTGGCATTCATCGAAGAGGTTTTATCCGGGACTAAATCTAGCCGGTTTTAACGATAAAACTGCCGACGCCCTTATGGAGACAATAAGGGTTACTGGAGATAAGGAGGAAAGGAAGATATTTGCTTCCCATCTCGCTTCAATAATCGCCGAATCAGCGGGGGCGGTCTTTATTATTTCTCCGGATTATGTTTATATTACCTCTCCGAAGCTGCATGGCTTCCGTGCGGAAGGAATAATAACTGCCGCCGATCGTCTCTCCTCCGTGTCAGATTGGTACGTAAATACAATAAGGAAGATTAAGAAATGAACCTTCGCGAATATAAGAAGAAAGCCGTTCTCCTGCGCAATACGTCTGTTTATCGGGTATATGATTTAGGTTCGCTTAAACGGCTTAATCTTTCCCTGACCGAACTCAAGCCTCATCAAGCAACCGGAGGGCATAGCCATAAAAGCACCGACGAAGTCTATTTCTTCTCTGGTCCCGGCATAATGGAAAACGGATCCAAGAAAGAGAAGGTAAAAGCCGGAGATGTGGCACTCGTTCCACAGGGAAATTTCCATAAAGTTTACAATAAGAGTAATAATCTCTTAAGATTTTGGACCGCTTTTGTAAAATACAAAGGAAGAGAAGGATCTAAATCCTAATGCCGCCGAGATGGCGAAATTGGTAGACGCGCTAGTTTCAGGTACTAGTGCCCGCAAGGGCTTGGGAGTTCGAGTCTCCCTCTCGGCACAAAATACAGGCTGGTTAAAAACAGAAAATAATCAACAATAATCGGCTTGTATTCATTGAAGGGAGATACGAACGTTGAGTGGGGTCGGGAGAACATTATAAATGGTCTCCCGTCTAGGAAGACCGCGAAACCGTGGGTTTCGCGAGAGTCTCGAGATTATCGAGAGACGAAGTGAGATTTCTCCCTCTCGGCACAAAATACGTTAGAAATGTCAGTTTCTGCACATACGCAGAAACGCATCCAAAACGAAGCGAAGGAGTTATCTGCAAAAAAGTTGACCTATCGCGCGCCTAACGCATTAAACACAAGTAAAAATAAAAAAATGAATAAAGAACAACCAACACAAAAACCAGCCGCTGCCCGCAATACGCGGCATACGATAAGACGCCAGGCGTCAGTTACAAAGGTACCAAGGCAACAAGAAAGAGAAAACGACGGAGAGCCCGTTCTTCGCTTTGCCGCTCTAGGCGGACTGGAAGAAATCGGCCGCAATATGTCTTTTTTTGAGTACGGCAAGGAAATCGTCGCCATTGACGCCGGCATTCAATTCCCAGAAGAAGAGACTCCCGGGATAGACTATATCATCCCGAACGTA
>JAQTRD010000063.1 GCA_028711965.1 Candidatus Colwelliibacteriota bacterium
AAATGGAAAACATATTCAGGGATTCCCGACAGTTGGCCAATAGAATTCGGCGGCTTATCCCTTAATATCCGCCTGTCTACTTTCAAGCATACCGGCATTTTCCCTGAACATAAGCCGAATTGGGAATGGGTCAGCCAGCTAATTGAAAAATCTAAAGAAAATCATCGAGATAAGCCCGTCTCCATACTGAATCTTTTCGGGTATACCGGAGGAGCCACACTCGCTGCCGCAAAATCAGGAGCGGAGGCAGTCCATATAGACGGCTCAAAAGTTGCCATAAGTTGGGCCAAGGAAAACGCAAAAATATCGGGACTCGGAGAAAAGCCAATAAGGTGGATATTGGATGATGCGATGAGTTTCGTAAAAAAAGAAATAAAAAGAGGGCGGAAATATGACGGGATAATAATGGACCCTCCCGCTTACGGCCACGGGCCAAAAGGGGAAGTCTGGAAGATAGAAAGAGATCTTCCTGAATTGGTTAATCTATGCAATGCGATTTTGTCCGACAAGCCTCTTTTTCTACTGGTTAACGGATATGCTTCGGGATATTCGGCGATAGCATACGGCAATATGCTTGGTCGTCATTTTACGGACAAGAAAATAGAAATTGGAGAATTAACTATAAAAGAAAGGGATGGCCGTCTTCTCCCTGCGGGAATATTTTCGAGAATAAATTTCCAATATCCAAGCCCCAACATCCAATAAAATCCCAAATCTAAAATAAACAAGATAGATATCGATGTTTGATGATAATGACAAGAAAATAAAGGTTCTTTATGAGGATAACCATCTTATAGCTGTTTACAAGCCGGCAGGTATTCCCGCCCAAAAAGGAGGAAGAGGGATATCTCTCGACGTAATGGTTAAGGATTATTTGAAATCAAAATATAAGAAGCCTGGAAACGTCTTTTTGGGATTGGTCCATCGAATTGACCAGCCGGTTTCCGGCGCGATGCTTTTTGCAAAGACAAGCAAGGGGGCATCTCGGATTTCCGAACAATTCAGAGATCGAGAGATAGGAAAGAAATATCGGGCTATCCTTATCGGAAAATTTAAAGAAAAGAAAGGCCTATTAAAATCAAAAATGATAAAGATGGATAGGGGAGGATACCATAAGGCAGAAGTAGTTCCTTTTGGCTCATCGTCGGACAACTCAAAGGAAGCGACTCTTGAATACCGCGTGATAAAAGAAAGCGCGAAAAACAGCCTTGTTGAGATAAAGTTAGGCACAGGCAGATTCCATCAAATAAGGGCTCAATTCGCGAGTCTGGGACATCCGGTATTGGGAGACACTAAATACGGATCGCTTATAATCTTACCGGAAGGAAAGATTGCCCTTCATTCTTCCGGAATAACTTTCAAGAGCGCGACCGGCGATAAAGACATTGAAGTAGTAGCTCCGGAACCGGAATATTTTAAGGAAATACTGTAGATTAATTTACAAAAGAATTGATAAAAATTGGAAATTGCAGGTTGAAAATTGTATAATACCTCCATGTATATACCATTTATCATAGTGGCAGCAGTGGTTCTTTTAAGTTTTCTCCGCCAAATTAATCAGTATGAAAGAGGCGTTATGTTCACTATGGGCCGATTTTCAGGCTTAAGGGAGCCGGGATGGCGCCTTGTCATTCCTATATTCCAAAGAATGGTAAAGGTTGACGTAAGAACGAAAGCGGTTGATGTTCCCGATCAGAAAGCAATTACAAGAGACAATATCCCGGTGAGGGTAAATGCGGTTATTTATTACAAAATAGCCGATGCCGGCAAAGCGATAATCGAGGTTGAAAATTTTTATTACGCCGTTTCGCAATTTGCCCAGACAACAATGAGAAATATAGTGGGAGAAGTGGAACTCGATGAGTTGCTCGGCCAGAGAGACAAGATATCGGACAGAATAAAAGAAATTGTTGACGTAGCTTCGGACGCTTGGGGTATAAAAGTTGAGAACGTGGAGTTAAAGGACGTCTCTTTACCGGAAGATATGGAACGAACCATAGCCAAACAAGCGGAAGCCGAAAGAGAAAAGAGAGCGGTCATTATTCAGTCTACCGGAGAAGTTGCCGCTGCCGAAAATATGGCAAAAGCCGCCTCTATCCTTTCATCCGCTCCGGGAGCTCTGCATCTGCGAACCCTCCAATCGATAAACGACGTAAGTTCCGATCAATCAAACACGATTGTTTTTGCAATACCTATCGAAATACTCAAAGCGTTTGAAGGAATAGGGAAGAAGTAGAGAACAATGAAAATAAAGTCAGTTAAAGCAACCGAAGTATTGGATAGCCGCGGGAATCCAACCATCCGAACAAAGGTAACACTTGATGACGGAAGCGAAGGGTGGGCAATTGTCCCTTCCGGGGCTTCAACGGGAAAATATGAAGCCGTTGAGTTGAGAGACGGAGATAAGGCTAGGTTCTCCGGAAACGGAGTATTGAAAGCAATCGGCAGTGTGGAAAATGAGATTGCGCCTGCCATAGTCGGAATGAATGCCGAAGATCAAGGGGCGATTGACGAAAAGATGATCGCCCTCGATGGAACAGAAAATAAGAGCCGAATGGGAGCCAACGCTATTCTTTCTGTATCTCTTGCCGTCTCCCGCGCTGCCGTCGTAGCAGAAAAGAAACCGCTTTATGAATATCTCGCGAAATTTAATTCGAATTTTGACGGTTCTTTCTCCCTTCCTGTTCCGATGATGAACGTCATAAACGGCGGACGCCACGCTGATTGGGCTACGGACATTCAAGAGTTTATGATTCTGCCCGTATCGGCTAAAACAGAAAGGGAGGCAATCCGTGCCGGGGTTGAAGTTTATAAATCGCTGAAAGATCTTCTTAAAACAAAAGGTTATAGCATTCTCGTCGGAGATGAGGGAGGTTTTGCCCCGGCTGTTAATTCAAATAGCGAGCCGTTTGACCTGCTTTCCGAAGCCATCGAAAAAGCCGGATACAAGATTGGGGAAGATATTGTTTTCGGTATAGATGCCGCCGCCTCCGAATTTTTCTCGGATGGAAAATATAATCTCAAAAAGGAAGGTAGAACGATGACAAGCAAAGAGCTTATGTCTTTTTACGGCGAGCTTAAGAATAAGTATCCAATCCGATCCTTTGAGGACGTTTTTGCCGAAGACGATTGGAGCGCGTTTAACGCCTTCACGGCTGCATTTGGAAATGACGTCCAAGTTGTCGGAGACGATCTCTTTGTGACAAATATTAAAAAACTAGAAAAGGGAATTGCCGAAAAGGCGGCTAATTCAATACTTGTGAAACTCAACCAAATAGGAACGCTTACGGAAACGGTGCGTGCAA
>JAQTRD010000064.1 GCA_028711965.1 Candidatus Colwelliibacteriota bacterium
GCGAAGTACCCCAAAGATTCAATTTCGGAATATTCAAAGAATATAAGGAGTTTGGTCTCTTTCTTGCCTCTATCTTCATATTCGGTATGGGAACTCTATCTATCACTCTCATTCTTCTTCGACCCATCGAGTTGGGCGCAAGCGCGGTTTCTATTCCGCTCTTTTACCTCGCTTATAGCCTGTCTTTCGTTCTTGCCGCAATTCCTCTCGGCAGATTATCGGACAGACTGGGGGAAAAGCTGATAATTCCTTTCGGATTCGTTATGGCAATTTCCGCCTATCTGATTCTTGCCTTTACCGATTCGATATCTTTGGTCGTTTTCGCTTTTGTTATATTGGGCATTTACTCGGCCGCCACGGACGGCATTGCGAGGGCATTCGCTTCCAAGCTGGTTTGTCCCGAGCTTTTAGCTACCGGACAGGGGTTCCTTCATGCCGCAATCGGAATATCGTCTTTGCTTGCGGGAATATTCGGCGGCCTTCTTTGGACTAGCTTCGGATCGGCCTTCGCCTTCATTTACGGCGCGGGGCTCTCTCTTATCGGGCTGATATTTTTTCTGTCTCTTTCTTTCGCGCGCCCCAAAAAACTGGACTGCCGGACTCGATAGGGAGGATTTGTTAGTTAGGGTTTGGAGGTTATAATTATCGTATGGCAAAAATAGCTATTAACGGTTTCGGGCGCATCGGACGCCTCTTTTTCCGCGCGGCCTTCGGGCATCCCGATATTGATATCGTTGCGGTGAACGATTTAGGCTCGGTTGATAATCTCGCGTATCTCCTTAAATACGATACGGTCTATCGCGCTTATCCGAGAGTAGTCGAGGTCAAAGACGGAAATCTGGTAATCGATGGCAAGGTTGTAAAGTTTATTCAAGAAAAAGATCCGACTGCTCTTCCCTGGGGAGATATGGGCGTGGACGTCGTTGTCGAATCTACCGGAGCGTTTGAATCTTTTGAAAAGGCATCCGCCCATAAGACGGCGGGTGCAAAGAGGGTAGTCATTACTGCTCCGGCCAAAGACGCCGAAGGAGAATTAGGACGAACCGTTCTTCTAAGCGTTAACGAAGAAGAAGCGGAAGGGGTATCGATTACTTCGAACGGCAGCTGCACCACGAACGCCTGTTCTCCTGTAATTGCTGTCCTTTCGCAGAATCCCGGAATAGAAAAAGCTCTCCTTAATACCACTCATGCCTATACGGCCACCCAATCCCTTACCGATTCGCCAGTAAAGGGAAGCGATATGCGCCGCGGAAGGGCGGCCGCTCAAAATATAATTCCATCGACTACCGGCGCCGCCATCTCTGTCACAAGGGCGGTTAAGGGTATGGATGGGCTCTTTGACGGCATATCGGTCCGCGTTCCCTCCGTCACGGGATCCTTGTCGGACATTACTTTCGTTGCCAAAAGAAATACGACTCCCGAGGAAATAAACGGCATTCTCCGCGAAGCGGCGGCAACGCCCGCTTGGTCGGGAATATTCGCGGTCACGGACGAACAGCTGGTATCTTCGGACATCATAGGCACTCCTTATGCCGCGATAGTGGATGCGCAGTTCACTAAAGTTGTCGGAGGAAATCTCGTGAAGGTTCTTGCCTGGTACGATAATGAATCGGGGTATGTGTCAACGCTTATAGGCCATGTTCTTAAAGTCGCAAAATTGATAAAATAGAAAAATATGGAAAACGAAATTAAACTTTCTCCCTTCAAGCCTTTGCTTACCGGAGCAATAGACGACTTCAAAAAAAGAATAAAAACAACTCTGGCTTTTTCGGGTCTTTATATCGCCGCAGGAACGATCTTCGGCATAATTATTTCCGCCGCGATCATTTTTGGGATAATAAATGCGCTTGTGGGAATCACAATCGGAGTGATGGGCGGACTGGCGTTACTATTCGCTTCTTATCTCATACAAGGCGCCTTTTTGTATTCAATGAAAGACGGAGCGAAACTGAAAGAATCATTTTCTTTCATTTGGAAGAATAAATGGTCTTACCTATGGATAGCGATACTGACTTTTCTTATTGTTCTTCCTGGAATAATTGCTCTTATCATACCCGGAATAATCATTTCGATTTTTGCCGGCTTTTCTCTCTTTGTCTTTATGGATTCCGGCCTGAAGGGAATCTCCTCTATTCGCAGAAGCATCGGTTTGGTCAAAGGGCACTTCTGGCCGATATTAGGACGATTTGCTCTCTTTACTCTTGTTGCTATGGCGGCGGGGATTGCTGCTTCTATTGTCGGGGGAGTGTTTAATTTTTTCCTTGATGGACTTGGCGGATTTATAGAAAACTTGTTTAACATCTTTATTGTCACGCCTATTGCCCTATGCTTCTCTTGGAGGCTCTTTAAGGACATCAAAGAAAAAAAATCGGACATAAAAGAATCTATCCCTCAAAAGGATGGAAAATTGAAAGCGCTAGCCGCAATCGGCGTTATAATAATCGTCGGAGGGACGATAGCTGTTGCCTGTTTCTGGTCGGCAATAAATCAATGGATTATGGAAAACGCCAAAGAACCGGTGCCAGTCGACAACGAGATCGATTTAAGCGAAATCTTGAAAGAGTACGAGAACCTTCCCGTTGAGGAATAATCAAGCGTAAACTAACCGGAATGATAATCTATATCGGGGCCGACCATAGGGGATTTACCCTTAAAGAATCCCTGAAAAAAGTTTTAAAAGAGAGCGGATACGAGATCGGCGACCTTGGAGCCGAAACGCTTATTCCCGATGACGATTACCCCGACTATGCGATAGCGGTAGCGGAAAAAGTAAGCGCCGACCAAAACTCCAAAGGAGTGCTTATTTGCGGCTCGGGTGTTGGAGTATGCGTGGTAGCTAATAAATATCCGCGGATAAGGGCTGCCCTCGTTTCGTCTCCCGACCATGCATATATGAGCCGAAACGACGACGACTCTAATATACTGTGCTTGCCCTCCAATATAATCGACGAATCACAAGCAAAGATGATTCTCGCTTCTTGGCTGCAGACCCCTTTTTCCGGGGAAACAAGGCATATGCGCCGCATAGCGAAGATTAGAGACGCGGAGACACGCGCCCGGGAGCTGTGGTAATTCCAAATGAAAATAAATCCTGTCATCAATTGCCCAAGCGAATCATGCTTTATTGGGCGTCTGTGCGTTGCCAAGTGGGTTCTCGATCCGGAAGCAGTAATACATGTCGATGTTTCTGACGGAGTGTTCACTCCATGGAAAACATGGGCTACCGTTCCGATAATCAAAAAAATCGTTTCAAGTTGTCCCGGTTTGAAACTAGCCGTCCACCTTATGGTTGAAAATC
>JAQTRD010000065.1 GCA_028711965.1 Candidatus Colwelliibacteriota bacterium
ATCCCCTATTCCAAGTAGCTCCACTATCATAACTGATTTCATACCTTATAAGCCTATCTCGGGTATCCGAATCCATAGAATCATCCCAAAAAGTTAAAAGTCTCGTGCTTAATCCCTCTCCCCCATCTTTGACTTGCGTTTCAGACCTTAGATTGGCGGGAGCGGATGGCGGATTATGGGACGGCATAGACCCAAATGTAATCCGATTATTGTCTTTAGCTACCAGAATAAAAGACTTGCTGCTTTCTTCTTCCGCTGTCCCCGAAGGATAAGAACGGTAAAAAGCGTAATAACCCACCGTAAAATAATCCCCGGGCTGAATATTATCTGCCGGAAGAACGAGATGATTATCGCCTTCGGTAAGATAAAAATCAGGCCTTATTTGCTGGCTAAATGGAGCTCCGGAATAATACTCCATAGATCCGGAATCGGAGAAAATAATTCTTTTTCGGCAATCGTAATAATTCTCATCCCTATAACAGATCCCAATGGCATTATCGGCGTATTCCGGTCGAGGGTGTTCGTAATAGAGAAATTTGTCATCGGGAACATCCATGTTCTTGTAGAGCACCATTACCTTAAAGTTCGGCCCGGGAGACTCTCCATAAGGCAAAGCTAAACCGATGTCTTGTGGAATAAACGGGAACGACCCCCAGGAAAACTCAATAATGTTTCTTTCCTCTTCTTTCTCGTCAAAGTCATATTTGAGTCCGGCATAAAGCTTATAGTCGGAAATTAGTCTTGGTGCAATCACAGAAAAGCTTGCTTTGTCAGCAGAAGCCAATCCATCTTCATCCACAATTTCAAAATATATATTTTGCTCTTTTCCTAACTCGTAGATTTTTATTTTGTTTTTGCCTTCTATGCCCGATCCTGACCATAAAGATCCATCGTCGTCCGAGATCCTCACTGTCCCTATGAAAGACGGCCATACAACATCAATGGCAATTTTTTCGGGATTATATAAGACGGAAATATCGGAGGAAGTAAATGGCCAGATAGGTTTATTTCTCGGTTCCGGCAGGCTCGCGAGATTTTGCGGATTTGGGTTGCTACGGATGTTCCAAATAACTGTGTCATCCGCGCTACATCCATTGCCTGAAAATTCATATTCTCCGATGGATTGGAAACATACTCCTCCGACGAATGCTTTTCTTTCCAGACTTTTGCCCATTTCCACACTTTCATATTCCGTGATAAGAGCCGGCTCATCCTGATGGTTATAGAAAACTATAACATCTCCGTTATTGGCCAAATGGCTACTGCTTTGGGAATAAATAATATCCGGCACTTTGCTTCCCGAATAGTTTTGGCTTGCGACAAGAAAAAAGCTTTTCGGTGGAATTATTCTCCCATTGAACAGTTCGCTGCTTTTGCTTACCAAACTTACCGGCTCGCTTGCCATAGTCGCTTTTTTTGCGAGATACCAACCATCGAGCGAAATATCATTTTCGGTAGGGTTATACAGTTCAATGAATTCATCGTCCGGACTCCCCGTTAAACCCGGCATTATTTCGCTTATAACGAGCTTATCGGAAGACGAACCCCAAGAAGAACCACTGCCATCGTCTTCCTCTTCTTCCTCATTTTCTTCGCCATCTTCAACACCAATTATTTTGGGGCTATTTGCCGCTTTTGGAGTTCCCATAATCATGCCCGATGGGCCGGAAAAAGAGTGCCATGAGCCATCTCCCAGCCTTTCCGCTGTTTTATAATCAGGACCCGCCGAACCGCCGATATTCTTCCAGTTTGAACCGGTGTCTTTTATCTCATCAACTAATGCGCAATTGCCATTGAATAGCCGCAATGTTTCATCGGAGTTATTTATAGATCCTGAATAGAACCTATCCGCCATAATGCCGGGAATAAAATTTTCCGATCCACGAACAGCTAAAAAATATCCATTAGCCATGATCTTATCTCCGGAACCGAAAACAATCTTTATGTTCTCGGCTTTGTCGAGGAGCTGCCATCCTATAAGAGACACCTCCGTTTCTCCGGGATTATAAAGCTCTATCCATTCGTTAGATGATGATTCGGCGTCTCCAGCCCAAGCAACTTCATTGATCAAGACTTCATTTGACGGAGATGATAGATTGGATTGAGAACAATACGAAACTGAGCTGCTTCCACCGGGTGAGATGAATTCGCTTTTCTTTTTATCTTCCTCTACGGCGGTTCCGGCGGAGTTTTCCTGTTTAGGTGTGCCATCAATAAAAACAGAAGTGTGCCAACCGGAATAATCGGATTTTCTTTCCATTGTCTTTCTCCCCGTTGAATCACCTGCCGGCCAATCTGGATTGGCTGAGACTTCGTCCTCAATAAGGCAATTGGGGTTTAAAAGCCTTAATCCTTCTTTGGTGTTTGAAAGCGTCCCGGTATAGATCAGGTCGGCTTTAACATCGGGGATAGCGTCGTCGTCTCCTCTTTCAAGAAGGTAAAATCTGCCGGCAGGTATTTGGGTGTTGTTCGGAAAAACAACTCTTATTTGTTCCGCTTGGTCAATAAGCCACCAACCGGAAACATCCACTTCGGAAGATGATATATTTTTAAGCTCAATCCACTCTCCATTTGAGCTTTCCGTAGACCCCATCCAAGCAACTTCATTCAGAATAATCCGCTTTCCGCCGGTTGCCGAGCCAGATGCGGAAAAAGAGCACTCTTTAGGTAGAATTAAAGGCTCTCTTTCGTTATCCTCTTTATTTTCGCCATCAGATTGATCATTTATTTCAGCAATTTCTGCCGACTCAGGCTTTTTCTCCGAAGGAGAAACAATCAGATATTTAACTTTATCGGTGACAAATCCGGCTATTTTATCTTCCGCCCAATAATAATGAATTCCGGTTTCCGCCGAAGGATGGATAGTATAATCATGATTAAACTGCCCGTTTTGGTCTGCGACTACCGAAGCCGAAGCGGTTTTACCCGAAGGTAAGGAAAAGAAAAGGATAATCTCGGCGCCAGGTGAAAATCCGGACCCGCTTTCAGTTATTATTTCTCCCGGATAAACACTCGTTTTATCCACAAAGACGAAGGGTTTAGTTATTTGCTGCTTTTCCTCTGATTTATTATCGCCAACAGGTATTTCGGCGATTAAATTATCATCCGGAGAATTGAACATGCTAACAAAAGCGTTTTTAATTCCCTCGGCTATTTTAGCGATAAAACTTTTATTTTCCTTATTGAATTCTGGATCATCCTTTAATCTCTCTGCTTCTCGGAAAAATAAATCTATAACGGAAGCGCCGTAGACAACCGATTTGGTGGAAAGACGAGTCCAGTAGTCCTGAAGAAC
>JAQTRD010000004.1 GCA_028711965.1 Candidatus Colwelliibacteriota bacterium
TATTAAAGACTGATTTAGAAAACAAACTTTTCAATTCCGTAGCGAGACGACGACAAAACAAACGAGATTGCATCTTAGAGCGGAGCGTATGCATCGAGTGAGTTTTTGTCGCGTCGCAGTAGGAATTTAAAAGTTCTAGTTTCATAAAGTGAAACTGTGGGCGCACTAGGGATCGAACCTAGGAACTCTGTCTTATCAGGACAGCGTTCTACCACTGAACTATGCGCCCGAATCTGTAAATAAACAAGACCGTACTAGTCCGCAAAAGCCATTTTAAGCGATAAAGCCCACTTTATCAACTATTCTACCCTTCTAAGATCCAAGGACTTATACCCCTCAAGATCAAATTTCGGCGCGGGAGAAACTCCGCTTGCATTAGGACTTATGGCGTCCGCAATTTCATTTGCAACAAATCCCATTACGGATATGGCGGCGGCCAATATAAGTATCAGGAATACGGCGTTTATCGTCAGATATATCGCCTCCTTTTTTATCCTTATCCCCTGTTTTAATTTCGAATTGCCGTTCATAAGCTCTTATAAAAAATATCCGCCGTTATTATTGCCTGGTATCCGCTAGTGTTCGCTCCTTGAGAAACGAAGTCAAAAGACTTGACGCTCGTGAAATATCTGCTTGTCTCGACTTCCTTTATAAACTCAACGATTTTATCGTATTCGCCGGAAATATTAATGGTAAATTCTATCCTGCCTGGAGCCGATTCGCTTCCGGGTATTTCGCTTCCGAAGCTCGATACGGCTGTGAGACCTCTTGTCTGCGCAATTCTTGATACTTCGTTTGTAAAGATAAAGAGCGATTCCCTGTCAGGCAAGGCATTTCGCAAGATACTCATCGCCGATTCGGCTTCTTCCCGCGTTTGCCTTAATTCGGCAAGGCTGCTTGTCATCTGCGCTTTAGTGGCAAAAACGTTTTTCATCGATCTTATCGAGTCATGAACCGATTCAATGTCGCTTCCGACAAAAAACGCCGTTCCAAAGAGAACGCCGGAAATTACAACCGCCAGGCCAAGTCTTATAAAGAGCTTTTTTTGAAAATCTTTCATCGATTCAGATTCTCTATTTGTATATAATAACATAAATGAACCTTCTGCCAGAGTGTCTGCGCAATATTCCTTTGCCGCCAAAAAACCTTTTTGTATCAGGCAGAGAGATTGAAAACATTTTTTGCGGAATAGCCATCGTCGGAACAAGAAAGCCGACGCCGGAAGGAGCAGACATCGCAAAGGATATAGCTCGAGAAATAGCCAGAGCCGGCTTTCCCGTCATAAGCGGCCTTGCGTTCGGAATCGATTCCGCGGCGCATATCGGCTGTCTTGAAGCGGGAGGAAGAACGATTGCCGTTTTGGGAAGCGGAACGGATCGGATATATCCCGAGTCAAACCGTTCTCTTGCCGAAAGAATAATCAAGAACGGAGGCAGTATAGTCTCGGAGTACCCGCCGGGAACGCCTCCCCTCAAGCATCAATTCTTGAATCGCAACAGAATCATCGCCGGATTGTCGTCAGCCGTGATAGTTATTGAAGCGCCGGAACGGTCGGGGGCCCTTTCAACCGCCAGTCATGCGGCTGATTCCGGAAGAGAAGTACTTGTGTTCCCCGGTCCTGCAAGACATCGCAATTATAAAGGGTCTCATTCTTTAATAAGGGACGGGGCGAGAATGGTTACTTCATTTAAAGACATAGCCGCCGACCTCGGGATTGCCACCAAAACTGAGACAAAAAATACTCCTCTTCCTTTTCTGTCTCCGGCGGCAAGCGCCGTGCTAGACGCCATTAAAGCCTTTCAATCTCCTCTCTCGATTGACAAACTGGCGTCTGAGGCTAGACTGGAACCGCCAGAAGCCGCCTCCGCCATTACAGAACTTATGCTTGAAGGCGCGATTGTCGAGTCGGCAGAAGGATACAGTATCAAATAATTTCTCCCTCTTCGGAGGATCTCTCATCCCTTCGGGAAATCTACCATAGGCAGACCGAAGGGAGACAAGCTCCAATCTGCTTCATTGGCAGATTGGCCCGCCGAAGAGGCGGACCAATATCCAACCAATAGGATTAATTGCCAAATGACCCCTAATAATGTTTGATATATTAATTATCGAATGAATAAGACTTCGGTAAAAAATAAAGGTTTTTCCCTCGTTATAGTCGAGTCTCCTACCAAAGCGAAGACTATTTCCGGTTTTCTAGGGAAAAACTTCAAGATCGAATCTTCTTACGGTCATATAAGAGACCTTCCTAAATCGAAGCTTGGAATTGACGTTGAAAAAGATTTCGAACCCAGTTATGTCATTCCGATTAAAAATCGGAAAAGAGTGACCGCCCTCAAGAAAACGGCGGAGAAAGCGAATTCCGTGATACTCGCGACCGACGAGGACCGCGAAGGAGAAGCCATCGCATGGCATCTTTTGAAGGCGCTTAATCTCGAAGCGGAAGGAGCAGCGGATGTTAAAAGAATCGCGTTCCACGAAATAACGGAAAGCGCCATCAATGACGCTTTAAATAATCCAAGAGAACTGGATGTAAATCTGGTAAACGCGCAGCAAGCAAGGAGAGTCCTCGACAGGCTTGTCGGCTACAAGCTTTCTCCTTTTCTTTGGAAAAAAGTAATGAGCCACCTTTCTGCCGGAAGAGTCCAATCGGTAGCCGTCCGCCTGATTGTCGACAGAGAAAACGAGATAAGGAAGTTTATTCCTGAAACGTATTATACCGTTTCTGCCGATCTCCGCTCTAAAGATGACGATACCGTCTTTTCCGCGCAGCTTGTTCGCATAAACGACTCCCCTATTAAGAAGCCCGGAATAAGCGATAAGAAAGTGGCGGAAGAAGCAGTCGCTAATTTGCAAATTTCCGATTTCTCCGTTTTATCCGTTGAGAAAAAAGATGTCAAAAAGAATCCGCTTCCTCCATTTACGACAAGCACCCTCCAGCAGGAAGCGTCGAAGAGACTGCGCTTTTCGGCAAAACAAACAATGGCGATAGCCCAGTCCCTTTACGAAAACGGACTTATTACCTATATGAGGACAGATTCCCTTAATCTGTCTTCGGAGTCCTTGTCGGCGGCGAAAGACTGGATTACGCGCTCTCTCGGAGAGGAATATGCCGTCGATTCTCCCAGAAGATTCAAGACAAAATCCAAGTCCGCCCAAGAGGCGCACGAGGCGATAAGGCCGACAAAGCCGTCTCTCGAACCGTCTTCGCTTTCCGGCGAAGAAAGAGAAAAGAAGCTATACGACCTCATATGGAGGCGGTTTATCGCGTCGCAATGCCCGGCAGCCGTAATGGGCGCCTCAAGAGCTACGATTTCGGCAATCGGAAACGGCGCCGAATATCGCCTGTCAGCAAGCGGCGGCTTCCTTAAGTTCGACGGTTTCTTGAAAATATGGCCCGCAAAAATAGAAGAAAAGATTCTTCCGCCTTTAAAAGAAAGCGAAGTTCTTAATCTTATAAAAGCGTCTTCGGAAGAACATCAAACCGAACCGCCAGCAAGATACAATGAAGCAAGCCTCATAAAAGCTCTTGAAGAGTACGGTATCGGCAGGCCATCCACTTATGCCCCGATTATTTCCGTCATTCAGACAAGAGGATATGTTGAAAAAAACGAAGCTCGCCGTTTTGTTCCGACAGACATCGGAGAAAAAGTTGATAAAATGCTTGTCGAGCATTTTCCCGAAATAGTAGACATCAAATTTACCGCCAATATGGAGTCAGAGCTTGATGACGTAGCCGAAGGAAAAGCCGAATGGAAAAAAGTGGTTTCGGATTTCTATATGCCATTTGCCAAGAAGCTTGAAGAAAAGTACGAATCGGTTGAGGAAAAGAAGAAGATAGAAGCCGAACCGACTGACGAAGTGTGCGACAAGTGCGGCCGGCCGATGGTTATAAAGACCGGTCGATTCGGGCGCTTTATGGCCTGCTCCGGATATCCGGAATGCAAGAACACAAAAAAAATACCGGGCGCCGACGCAATAAAAGGAGAAAGCGGAGAAGTAATGAAGTGCCCGAAATGCGGAGAAGGACTAGTTACGAGAAAAAGAACTAAAAGAGGAAGATTCTTCTACGGTTGCAGCAGATATCCTGATTGCGACTTCGCAAGCTGGACAAAGCCCGGAGTGAAAAAAGAAAAAAACGCGGAATAATTTCCGCGTTTTATATTGCGCCTATTTCCGACTGGGCCAGTATCTTGATCTTAATGACGCTCCAAGGATATTGATCGCTCGGACAATATTTTTCCGCAACGGTTTTAGCATCCCGAAATCTTTTGAAAAAGACCCTAACAGAACCGAGTAGAAAGAAAAACACACCTGAAGCGACTATTGCGTAATTTCCATTCGGCCTCGGAACAAGAATGCCGATGTTCAACAGCGTCTGAATCATATCTCCCGATTCGCGGCTCTCCTCCATATCCGCAAGACAGCGGCAAAATTTTTCCCAATCGATTCTTACTCTTATGGCGCCCTTACTCAATATTCCTTCCTTCTTAAGAAAGTCATATCCGAAAATCATTCTTTCCATCACGCAGTTCTTGCATTCGAAACTGTTTCTCTGCCTGCGGAATTTAAGCCCGTCATAAACGAATATGACGTCTTTAGGACTATCGATATCCATTTTTCTTCTGCAGCGGTAACACAGTCTATCCATAACTGAACCCGTCCTTTTCAATAAACTGATGGCATCATAGACAAAAGCGAAACTAAAATCAAAGTCAGAAAGATTGTCTGCTATGGGAATAACTGCTAGATTGAGCTATGGATGTCAAGGCAGAAGCCCAGAACAATCCCGAAAGTCTTATCGGAAAGGCCTATTCTTTCGCCGAAAACGCCCATAAGGGCCAGAGAAGGGCCTCTGGAGAGCCGTATTTCGAGCATAGCCGGAAAACGGCCAATAACCTCCTTGAGTGGGGCCTGGACGAGGAATCCATCGCTGCCGGCTTGCTTCATGACGTCGTGGAGGATACAGACATCACAATTCAAGAAATACGGGAAAAGTTCGGACCAGCCGTGGGATTTATCGTCGGAGGGGTAACCAAACTCGGGAAAATAAAATACCGGGGAGCCGAAAGCCAGAAAGAAAATATAAAGAACTTAATCCTCGCATCCAGTGAGGATATCAGAGTGCTTCTTGTAAAGCTTTCCGACCGTTTCCATAATATGCAGACCTTGAGGTTTCTGCCTGAGGAAAAACAAAAAAGAATCGCCATTGAAACATATGAGATATACGCTCCCCTCGCTTACCGGCTTGGTATGCAGAAGTTAAGCGGCGAACTGGAAGATCTGGCATTTCCGTATATAAATCCCGAAGCTTACAGCTGGCTTATGAAGGACGTTAAGGTTCGTTACGACGACAGGGTAAAGTACCTCACCCGCATAAAGCCAATAGTCATCAAGGCCCTCATTGATGCCGGAATAAAAACTTCTAAGATCGAATTCCGCGCTAAAAGATATTCCAGCCTTTATAAGAAACTGCTCCGTTACGATATGGATATCGAGAAAATCCACGACCTCGTTGCTTTTCGCATAATTGTAGATACGGTAGCGGACTGCTATGCATCTTTGGGCGTGATTCATAATCTCTGGCCCCCTCTTCCCGGAAGGATAAAAGATTATATAGCCGTTCCCAAGCCGAATGGGTATCAAAGCCTGCATACCGTCGTAATAGGCGTCGGAGGAAAACCGATCGAATTCCAAGTGAGAACGGCCCGGATGCATGAAGAAGCCGAAAATGGAATCGCCGCCCACTGGGCATACGAAGAGAAAAAAGGATCCAGAGATTATATTGCAAGAAAGACGTCGATCGCAAAAGAAAAAGAAGTCGAGTGGGTCAAAAGGCTGCGTAATTGGCAAGCTGAAAATGAATCCGAAAACCTTATTGATTCGATGAAAATTGATTTCTTTAAGGACCGCATATTCGTTGTTACGCCAAAGGGAGAAGTAATCGATCTTCCCTCTGGATCGACTCCGATTGATTTTGCCTACCATATCCATTCCGCAATAGGAGACCAGTGCGTCGGAGCAAGGGTAAACGGCGAAATAGTTCCCATCGACCACGAGCTTCATTCGAGCGACGTAGTTGAGGTTATGACTCAAAGAGGCAAGAAGCCTTCGGCTTCATGGCTTGAATTCGTGAAAACCGCAGGAGCAAAGAACCGGATTAGAAAATCTCTTTCAGGAAAGCCGGGGCTGTCCTTCGGCGTCAAACCAAGGAGAACGGAATTCAGGATAACGGCGGCAGACAGAGTAGGCCTTATAAAAGACATATCGGACATCATATCCCGTTCTCATGTGAGCATCATCGGAATCAATTCCGCGCTGGATAGCAGGGGCCATTTTCACATAGTTAAAATTGAATGCGGCATTAATGATCCGGATAAAGTCCATAAGTTGATGGTGAAATTCAAGTCAATAAAAGAAATACGGGAGATAGAATACAAATTCATTTAATCACCGCAATCGCGGAGATTAAATGAAATTTCCAAATCTCAATTACCAATTTCCAAACAGGAAAGGAATATATTTTAAAATTTAATATTGTCTTCCTCCGGACAGCTTGTTGATCAGCTCATTTAACTCCTCCGGAGAGTAGTAGCTTATCGTTATTCTCCCCTTTTCTCCCTCGTCGTTAATTTGAACTCTTGTTCCAAGAATCTCCTCAAGGCGGGATTGCAAAGAGACAAGCTCTGGATTGATAAACGTTCCCGGAGAATCCTTTTTTTGGACGCTCTCTTTAAGGCGCGCTTTGAGTTCCCTTACCGACGGCTTAAAATTGACTATTGAATCGAACATTTCTTTCTGTTTTGCCTGATCGGTAACCTGCAAGAGAAGCCTTGCGTGGCTTTCGTTTATTTGCCCTCCTTCGAGAGCTTTTTGCACCTCGCTTGGAAGATTGAGCAGACGGAGAGAGTTAGCAATCGTCTCCCGGCTCTTACCCATCCTTATTGCTATTTCCCTCTGGGTTAGGCCGAATTCGTCTTGAAGCCTGGCATAGCTTCTTGCCGCTTCAAGAGGATTTAAGTTTTCCCTTTGGATATTCTCAATGATAGCGAGTTCTAGTCGCTCTCTGTCCATTGAAAGCTGCTTAACGATAACGGGAACTGTTCTAAGGCCAATTTTTTTTGCGGCAATAAGCCTTCTCTCTCCAGCAATGAGCTGATAACTGACATCAGTTCCGTCAGCCGTTTCCCTCACAATCTTGGTCACGACTAACGGCTGGATGATGCCGAATTCTCTTATTGAATTAGCCAGTTCATTTAAAGCCCCTTCGTCAAAATAACGCCTTGGCTGATGAGGATTAGGAAATATCTTATCGACTTCTATCTGAAATACCGCTCCTTGCTTTACCGAATAGTCGTCCACCTCTCGGGGAGCGCTTGGATACCCATAAGGGGTAATATCTCTTTCCGGAGGCTCCGCCGGAAGGGGCTCCCTCGGCTGGTTATTTTCATACGGACGAACAGGAGGATAAGACGCAGAGACAGGAGCGGGTACGGGTGCGGGAGCAGTAAAGGCAGAGACAGGAGGATTCTGCGCAGGAATTGGCGCGGAAGCAGGATTATGAGTTTCATATCCGGGCTGCATCCATTGGACATCCCCTTTTTGGTAATTGAAATATGAGGGATCTCTCTCAATTGGTTTATTTTGGCCCTCCGCCGTTTCATCAGGCTTTTTGTACCCGCCAGACGGTATTAATGATTCTAGTCCTTTTCCAAGCATTTTGATTTATTGATCTGTCGAATTTTTTTCTTGATCGATTATTTCGTCCGCAAGACTTTTATAGGCAATCGCTCCGGCCGAGTGCGGAGCATAAACGGATATTGGCTGATTGAAGCTTGGGGCTTCAGCTAAATGAACCGAACGGGGTATTTCCGTCATAAAGACATTATGTGGGAAATTGGCGCGAAGATTTCTGGCGACTTCTTGGGAAAGCTGTTCCCACCTGTCAAACATCGTTATCACCGCTCCCGAGACAACCAAATTGTGGCCGACGTTGTTTCTTATCATTTCTATGGTGGTAAGAAGCTGACTTAACCCTTCAAGGCTGTAGTATTCCGACTGGACCGGTATAATCACCTCGTTCGCCGCAAGAAGGCCGTTTATGGTAAGCAGTGACAGAGACGGAGGAAGGTCTATTAAAATGTAGTCGTATAATTGGCCAACCGGAGAGATAAAGTCCTTAAGAAAGAATTCGCGCCCACCAACTTCAACAAGCTCGACTAAAGCTCCCGCAAGATGCTCTCCTGAAGGAATATAATGGTAATTTTCAATCTTCGACCCTCTTATTATGTCATATGGAGAGACTCGTTTTAATAAGCCGTCATACACAGTCCCTCTTCCGTCATCAATATATCCAAGAGCCGAGCTGGCATTCGCCTGTGGATCGAAATCAATAAGTAAAACTCTCCGGCCGTAAGAAGCAAGATACGCTCCAAGATTTACGGTAGTCGTCGTCTTTCCCACTCCGCCTTTTTGATTACAGACTGCGATGATACGGGGCATTTATATAAGTAATATACTACGGATTTGATATGTCCTCAATTCTAATTCACCTTGATTCGGGTCGTCTAAAAAGTTAAACTTCGGTTATCTTTGAATGCCGCCGTGGCGGAATTGGTAGACGCGCACGACTCAAAATCGTGTAGGGAAACCTGTGCCAGTTCGATTCTGGCCGGCGGCACAAAATATAAAACCCCGAAAGGGGTTTTATATTTTGTGTTGTCGGCTAATCAATCGAACAAGGGGTGGGTCGGAGGGGAGGCTTGGCGTCCCCTCCGTGGAAGAAAGCATTGAGAACCGACGGTTCTCAAAACGCAGTCGCGCGTGTAGCGCGACGAGTAGTGAGATAGCGAAGCGTCTGGCCGGCGGCACAAGAAACGTACGAATTGAGAGATCACGCTTCGCCATCTGGCGAAGCGCTTGTTTGAATTGCGCGAAATAAACTGGCTACCAACATTTCTCACATAAAATCCCCATCTAGATGGGGATTTTAATTCTTACGATTCTAAAGAAAGCCCCGCATATGCGGGGCTTTCTTTAACATTACTTCAGGTACTGGTCTATCATTCCCTTCACGTCTTCCAAGGGGTAGGCTCCGTCTATTATGCCAACAGGATTGCCGTCAACGACTATTATGCCGTACGGAGTCCCCTCCATCCCGGAGTCAAAAGCGTCAGACATTTGGGTCGAAATCTTTTCATCATACTTGCTCGCACCGTAGCAATTTTCAAAAGCCGTTTTATTTATTCCAGCCGAAGTGGCCACGTCCACCATATTCACGCTTCCGGAAGAGGTCTCAAGCTTTTCCGTTACCTTTCCCAAGAATGCCCAGAATTTGTCATTTCCGCCAATTTCAGCGGCGCATTCCGACGCTTCAGCGGCCGGAAAAGCGTTCTCATGAAAATCAAGAGGACTGTGCCTGAAAACCCACGCAACTTGCCCGTCATAATCGGCTACTATCTGTTTCATAGTCTCGTCGAAAACAATACAATAGGGGCATTGCATATCGGAGAAATTGATTATTTTCACTTTAGCGTCCTTATTGCCGAATATATGATCGGCATCCGTTACCGGCTGCACGTTCTTATATAATTCGCCAATTTCTCCTTCCGCTAACATCTCGTCGTTCGGTCCAATGGCAACTTCGCCGCTTTTTT
This sequence comes from Candidatus Colwelliibacteriota bacterium, assembly GCA_028711965.1. Lineage (GTDB taxonomy): Bacteria > Patescibacteriota > Minisyncoccia > UBA6257 > Colwellbacteraceae > STB-63. The sequence continues at coordinate 9,657 of JAQTRD010000004.1, forward strand.
CGGATCTGATACCTATGAATATAACCGCTCCCGTTATCATCGCTCCGGCGACAACAACCGCAAACGCCACCGAATATTTGTCTAATATTTCCGTAATCTTCATAAGAGGATTATACAGAACCCAAAATAAAAATTCAAAATAGAAAGCAATTCGCTAGTCCTGTTGAATGTCGGTATTTTGAGGCTTAGAGTTGTCTGAAAGCTTAGGTATAACCGACTTAGCAATGACAAATCCGATAATTCCGGCCAAGATTCCTCCCAATATGTCAGTCGGCCAATGAAGCCCCAAAAACACTCTTGAGATTCCGACAAGGAGAGTGAGCGCGCCCATCCATCGCGCCATTTTCTTATCTATCGCCCAGATGACTAGAACCAGAGGCGTAAGAAAAGCCATATGCCCGGAGGGAAAACTCGGACTGGCTGCATGAGAGACAAGCGGTTCAATCCCAAGCTCTACAAACGGGCGGGAAATCTGAAAAAAGAAGTTTGTCGCCTCTGTTATAATCCCCCTCGACAAAACGACTGAAAGAATCGATAGAAAAATATGGAAATATCTCGACTTGACGCTTTTAACTCTGAATATTTTTATAACAAAAGCCAGAAAGATCAGATAAGGAATCGCTGTCCCGAAAAAGACAAGGAGCGGCTTCAAAAAAACCGCTTCCGTAGAGAAACGGAATACTGCAAGGAGCAGTTCTTTTTCAAAAGAAAACATCTCTCTTTATTTCCTGACGAAAGGCAAGATAGCCATAAATCTGGCCCTTTTTACGGCCTGAGCTAGCTTCCGCTGATGCCTGGCGCAAACGCCCGTATGCTTCGGATCGATTATTTTAGCCTGACCGGAAACGAACCGGCGAAGCAATTCAACGTCTTTGTAGTCGATGTCTTCAAGATTCTGCGAGCAGAAGAAGCATTGTTTTCCGTTTGTGTTTTTGTTGAACATTTTGACTTTAATATGTTTCAGAATGGGAGATCTTCAGGCTTGATGTCGGGAACGTCTTCTATCTCTATTATCGGCACCTCTTCTCCCGCATCGTCTTTCTTGTCATATGACGGGGAAGAGTCGGCTGAGGCGCCTGACGGGCGCGGTCCGAGCTGTAAAGATTCTCCGATTATTTCCGTCGTCTTTCTCGACACGCCGTCTTTGCCCTGCCAGCTTCTGGTTTGAAGGCGTCCTTCAATATATACTATGCTTCCTTTCAAGAGAAATTGTCCGGCAATTTGGGCTTGTCTGCCCCATAGGACAACGTTGTGAAATTCGGTATCCTCTTTTTTATTTCCGGTTTTATCGGTCCAGTACCTATTCGTGGCAACACTGAATGTGGCCACCTGCGTTCCCGTCGGAGTAGTCCTTATTTCCGGATTGGCAGTCAATCTTCCCATTATAAGAACCTTGTTTAAATTCATCTTTTTATTTGAGTATTTCGTCGAGCTTTTGGTCGAGAAGCTCGTCGCTTATTTCCTCTTTTTTATCGACGACTTTTTCGGGAGAATCTTGGACTGTCTCTTTGGTTTCGGTGGGGAGAATTTCTTCCGCCGTCTCTAATGCCTCTTCCGTTGTTTCTGCTATTTTCTTCTCTTCGGAAGACGCTCTTTCAGCGGCGGTATTTTCTTCGGACCGCCTGTCGTTTCTCGCCAAAGGCTTTTTGGCGGGAGGAGTAATTACGAGAACTCTCAATATTTCACTATTGAATTTAAGCGTTTTTTGGAGCGGATCGATTTTATCCGGATCGGCCATAAACTCAACGAATCCGAAATAAGCTGACGGCTGTTTTTCTATCTCGTAAGCCAGCTTCATTTCCGAATATTTTCCATCAATCGTTATTTCGGCTCCGATTTCATTAAGAGCCGCCATAACGGGTTCTTTTCCTTTTTCGCTTCTTGCGAGAAAAGATATTTCGTATTTTTTCTTTCCTTCGGACATTTTATTTATCGGTTTAACCTATCAAAGTGACGCTTCCCTGTCAATTTTACCCCCTTTTTCAAGCCCTTCTCCGGCTTTTTCCTCGCCCTCTTTCTCGATTTCTTCTTCTGCCTCTTCGACAAAGAACTCATTTCTATAGGCCGTTCCTATCGGAAGAAGCCGGCCAATTATCACATTTTCCTTAAGCCCCTTCAGAGCGTCTATTCTGCCTTCGCTCGCCGCGGTTACAAGCACTCTCGCCGTTTCTTGGAATGAGGCAGCCGACAGGAATCCTTCCGAGGTCAACGCAGCTTTTGTGATGCCTAGCAGGAGCTCCTCGGCCCGCGCCGGCTCACGTCCTTCTTTCTTGAGGGACCTATTCACTTCGAAGAATCTGGATTTATCCACGACTTCCCCGATAACGAATTCGCTGTCTCCGGAAGTGGTTATTCTGACTCTTCCGAACATTTGCCTTATGACAACTTCTATATGCTTGTTGTTTATTCCCGCTCCTTCAGAGAGATATATTCTCTGTATTTCTTGAGTTATATAACGATAAACCGCTTCCTTTCCGCGAAGGTTGAAGAGTTCTTTAAGATCAAGACTTCCTTCCGAAACGGCGTATCCTTTCTCGATTGTCTGCCCGGTTTCTACGTTAAGAAGAATAGATCTCGGGAACTGATATTCCACTATTTTCTCTTTCTTCGATTTTCCTCCGATAGCTTTCAATCGAACAACTCTTACCGAGTCCTTCTCCTCTATTGAATCAACGACAGCGTCAACATCCGCAAGGACCGCTTTTCCTTTAGGAGAGCGCACCTCAAACAACTCTTCCACACGGGGAAGACCAGACGTAATGTCGGCGCGAGCAGCTCCTCCGGAGTGCGTAGTTCTAAGGGTGAGCTGCGTTCCCGGCTCTCCAATGGATTGGGCGGCAACTATACCAACAGCTTCTCCGACTTTAATCGGGGCATTATCGCCGAGATCAAGCCCGTAACATTTGGCGCAGACTCCGTACAAAGTCTTACAAGTGAGAGGCGATCTGACTTTTACCGATTGCACGTTGGACTCTTCTATCTCTTGAGCAATCTTTGAAGTTATCTGTTCTCCTGCCCTGACAATAATATGGTTTCCGGACTTAACGTCTTCAACCGGGGTTCTTGAGAAAAGCCTGTCGGAGAACTTATGTCCATAATCGCCTCCGTCATCTCTCTTTACCTCGATTCCCTCTTTCGTCCGGCAATCTTCCTCTCTGACTATGACGTCTTGAGCAACGTCAATCATCCTTCTCGTGAGATATCCGGCTTCAGCGGTCTTTAAGGCGGTGTCAACAAGTCCCTTTCTGTTTCCATGAACGGAATTGAAGTATTGCAGCGGAGTGAATCCTTCCTTGTAACAAGAAGTAACCGGAAGATCGATTGTCTCTCCCTGCGGGTTCTTAACAAGTCCCCTCATACCCATCATTTGGTTAAGCTGTTCCCAGCTTCCCCTTGCTCCGGAAGAAACAATCTTGTAGACAGGATTTTTCTTATCAAACGCGGTTGAGACAATTTTTTCAACCTGCTCTTTGGTATTGTTCCATATCTCGATAACTCGAGCTCTCTTTTCATCAATCGTAAGAAGACCCTCTTGATATTGCCCTTCTATCTTTTCAACCACGTCATGGGCCTCTTTTAATATCTTGTCCTTTTCTTCAGGAACAGTGAGGTCAGAGATACTCCAAGTGATTCCCGATATAGTCGCGTATTGGAACCCTAGCTGCGATATGGCGTCAAGGATATCATTAGTCCTTTCAAAGCCGTATTTCTCGATAATCTTT
>JAQTRD010000005.1 GCA_028711965.1 Candidatus Colwelliibacteriota bacterium
TAAGTGGAACTCACGGGTTCTCCGTTCTGATAGTAAGGCCATCCGTGGATAAAGAAATTCCCTTGGAACGCCATACTCCAAGGCTGGTATACTCTCCCGAAAGATGAAAAATGGCTCTCTTCTTTTGACTCTATCTGGTAAATACCTGCGGGAGTTTCCCACCAAGAACCCTCCCTTCCTTTTGTGAGTATTTTTACCTCCTTTTCGATTTCTCCCTTTAAATAGACTTTAAGGGACATTTCGGAGAGGTTAGCTTCCACAAAATCGGCTTCTTCAATAATGAATCGGTCGCGCACTTTTGTGAAAAAATCAAAATCTCCCAAAGCGGGAATCGTTCCGAATTCAAGCGGGTCGGATGGCGACTGGATATCTCCCAGAAAGAGATTGGCGGTCTCGGTTCTGTCGAATATTTTTATGAATGCTCCGAATCCGACAAGGATGGCCATAAAGAAAACGATAACGATGCCGATGGGAATGTTTATCGAGAAGAACTTTTTAATCATTCAAAATAATTGCTTCGCTTGTGTATATATTATTCGGACTCCACATCATCCAGCCTTCGTTTGAAGTTTCTTCTGTCGCGCGAACTTGGGCCATCACCTCTTCCGTTCCGTACTCGGCTCCCAAATCAAAATCTTGAAGCCATGGTCTGATCGCCCCCGATTCTTTGCCGGGATTGGCCTCCTTCCATGACGCAAGCCTTTTTCCCGCTTCTTCCATCGAATGCTTAATCACTTCATAAGGGTGGTCGGCCGGATTCTTGTATCCTATGAATCCGTTCGCGAAGTGGGAAGGATAAACCATAGGGCAGATGAAATCGAAATTGCCCAGCGCGTCCTCTATTATCTGGCCGATGCCCATATCGTCCGAAGCGATGACTGTCAGCCCGAAAATATCGGCGGATATTTTTTCTCCCGCCGTCTTTTCCCTTAAATAGACGAAGAACTCTTTTATGCTTTCGCTTTTGGTCTTCGCTTCAGAATTATAGAACGGATAGCTCAAAACGTTTAAATTGCCGTCCGACGGAAACCGCACATAATCGAAATTAACTTCATCAAATCCTTTTGCCGCTGCTTCTCGCGCGATTGCCGCCGTATATTCCCAAACCTCCTTTGAAGCGGGATCAAGCCATGCCAGTTTCTTGTTATCAAGCCATACCTCTCCCGTTTTTGAATTTTTAACGGCAAGGTCGGGCCTCTTTGCGGCGAGTGCCGGATCTTGAAAGACGGTGACGCGGGCAATCGCGTATATTCCGTTATCATGCAGTTTTTTTACCAAACCCTCCAAGTCGCCGATCCTCTTTTCGCTTGTCGCATACTTTTTAACGGTTTCGTCGGATGATTCGTAAGCAAGGATGCCGGAGTAGTCCTTGATGTCTATCACGATTGCATTGGCGCTCGTCTTTTTTGCAAGATCGATGAAGTAATCGATTTTTTTAGATGAAGAGGCCGACCAGCTTGTGGAATACAGAGCGTTTATCTTTTGCGGAACCGAAGCCAGCTTTCCGGCGGTTGGCGTTTCGGGAATAGGCTCGGGCAAGGCCTTTTCGCCCCCGAAAAGCCCTCCTATCAGAGGGATACTATCGCTCTTATCCGCCTCAGTTGATCCGGTCATGACGGTAATCGAATTTTTCTTAAATCCGATAAAAAACAAAAAAAGCCCTGAAATGGCGGCTATGGATACGATTATAATGGCTCGGCGGCTCTGCATTATCCCTGTATTTTATCCTTCTTTACGGTATAATGGAAGCAGTATGGCGCTTGCTTTATACAGGAAATACAGGCCAAAAACGGTCGCCGAGATAATAGGCCAAGAGTCGGTCTCTGTCTCGCTTCTTAATGCCGCGAAGGCCGACAAAATCGGACACGCTTATTTATTTTACGGGCCGAGGGGTTCGGGCAAGACGACTGCCGCGAGGATTGTGGCAAAGCTTGCTAACTGCGAAAAAAGGGCTGTCGATCCGGAGTTCCGGAAAAAGGGAGAACCGTGCAATGAATGCCGCGCCTGCCGGGAGATAGACGAAGGGAGAGCTTTGGATGTCATTGAGATAGATGCCGCTTCAAACAGAGGAATCGATGAGATACGGAGCCTGAAGGAAGGCATAAGGCTCGCCCCCACTTCCTACCGCTATAAAGTTTTTCTAATCGACGAGGTTCACCAGCTTACCAAAGAAGCGTTTAACGCGCTTTTGAAGACTCTTGAAGAGCCTCCGGCGCATGCGATATTCGTTTTGGCGACAACCGAGTATGACAAGCTTCCTGCAACGATAGTTTCAAGAACGCAAAGGTTTGGATTCAAGAAAATACCTGTCGGCAAAATAATAGACAAGCTGAAGAGAATAGCGACTGCCGAAAAAATAAAGATATCCAATGAGGCTTTGGAAGTCATAGCGATAGCCGCGGACGGTGGGTTCAGAGACGCGGAATCCCTTTTTGAACAGGTTGTCTCGCTGGAAGATAAGGAAATAACTTTGAGCGAAGTCGAGCGGATTCTCGGGCGGGTCGGAGCCGTTAAAACCGCCGTTATGGCGGAAGAGCTCATCACCCGCAATAAGGAAGCTCTGGTGATCCTATCGGAGATCGCAAGCGAAGGATATAACCTTAACCAGCTTGTAAAAGATTTGATTCTTTATATAAGGAGAGTTCTTGTACTGGCATATAACGAAAAGATGGAAGACATTTTCAAAGACGAGATGACTCCCGAGAGCCTGTCGAGAATGAAAGAAATGGCGAAAAATTGCGACAAGCAGAAGACGGTTGAACTTATTCGTCTTTTGATCCGCGCCTATGGAGAAATGAAATACTCCCCTTTCGCCATAGTTCCTTTGGAAGTGGCGATAGTGGAAGCGCTGAAGGAATAACCTTCATTGAAAATTGAAAACTATAAATTGAAAATTATTTAAAACACCCCAAACGGGGTGTTTTAAATAATCATTTCGTCAGTTCGTACTTTCTCCACGCGTCTGCTATGCCGCTTTCCATATTCTCGAGTTCCCGGAGAACCACATTTCTTAACCGGTAGCTTGTAACCTCTTTTTCGTCGTCTATATTGTCTAATACTTTTTCAACGACAGAATTGGTTACCGCTTTCGTTCTTTCTTCGTCTACTCCCGCGTCTTGCGCGGCGGCCCTTATTGAATTCCTTAGCTTTTCTTCGCTCCAAGGCTCTTTTGCGGCATCTTTCTTAATAATGACTGTTTGCATTTATTAAATAAGATTTTGTTTTTTGGATCGACCCGTCCATCGGCCGAATGAACGTTTTTCAAATTCCTTCGTTAATTATAGCAGATCAGCGGATGTGTCGATCTCAATACCGATAGGACAATGATCCGAACCCTTGTCATTTTTTAAGATAAAGGCGTCTTTGATATTCGGGCTAATCGAATTAGACGCGAAAATATAATCTATTCTCCAACCGACGTTCCTGTTTCTAAGGTCGTTCCGATAGGGCCACCAGGTATAATTTCCGTTTTCGGAATTAAACTTGCGGAACGAATCCGTAAATCCGAGAGAAATCAGCTTGTTTAATTGTTCCCTCTCCTTCGGAGTGAACATAATATTGTTGGCATTACCTCTTGGCCTCGCCAGGTCTATTTCTTGATGGGCAACGTTAAAGTCTCCCGCTAATATGACCGGCTTCTTGATTGCGGAGGTTCTCTCTAAAAGGGCTTCGTAGACTTCGATCTTATAAGGAAGATTTTCTTTTTCCCTTCCTCCATGGGGAATGTAGAGCGCCAATAGCGTGAAGCTGGGATATTCCAGCTCGACTATCCGGCCTTCGTTGTCGAACCGGGACAATCCGAGACTATGGTTCTCTGATAAGGGATTTTCTTTCGTAAGTACCGTAACTCCGCTATATCCTCTCTTCTCGGCAAAGCTGGAATATATTCCGTAAGGGCCTGTCTGGCCTCCTATCGTCTTTTCCAAATCCGCCTTGTCGGCTTTAACTTCCTGCAAGCAGACTATATCGGCATCTCTCTTATCGAGCCACTGCAAAAATCCGTTTCGGCAAGCCGCCCGGATTCCGTTCACATTCCATGAAATTATCTTCATCTGTCCTTTGTGTCGGCCGCTCTTTCGTAGCCTTCAAAGTAGATATCTCCTTTCGGAATTATTTTAACAATCCTGTATCTGCCCTTTGTCCAAATGTCTTCTCCGTCAATAAAATGCGTCGCCTCCATAACAACAACGCTTGCTTTCGGCCGCGAAAGAACGCCTCCCCCCTTTGTTTCGCGGAGAGGAATCTCTCCGAACAGCCAATAATTTTTCTGTCCTTTTTTCAAAAAAGAATATTCTTTCCCTTCCTCCGGCGATTCCGGCAGACACTCGCTCTCCTTCCTCCTTCCGGCCTTATATTCCGATATATTACGAAGCGCCAAATCGGGACAAAATTCAACAGCTATACCCATAAGATTATTTTACCTTGTACTCCGCGAAAGTCATAACTGTAGGTAATAATGTTTAATATTAATTTTTGACTTCTAACACGCTCTTATGTAGATAATATCGCTCATGATATTTGAAGAATGAAGATAAATCTATCGCGCAAGATTATTCTTAAATTCGGACCAGGCGGGAGGGAAACCGGGCGTTTCTGGATAATTAACGAAGTTAAACCCTCCCTCTTTAAAGTCTTTAATTGCACAGTAAATTTTCCCGCTTTCTAACATTTCGCAAGCCCATAATGGCATTTCTGAAAAAATATCTTCAACTTCATCGAATTGATTACCAGAAGAATTTGTTCCGCTTCTAAGGCCAAAACAACGCTTGAGATTGGTATCATAAGCAAAGTCTCTAAGTCTTGTTTTAGTTAACATATCTTTAGGACTCATCTCTATTAATATCGACATTTCTTTTTCTTGTATCTCTTTTACTTTTAAGTCACATTCATATGCTGATACATTTGATGGAGATATCGAATTATAGAGTTGTTCTTCAACTGATTTTTTTGATTTATAAAAAATTAAAAAAATAAAAGCTCCTATAAAAATAACGGATAGTATTAAAAAACCGACTACTTTTAATGAGCTTTTTATGGACATAGTTTAATTATATATTTTTAATAAAAAAACTAAATAACACCCTTTAGCTTAGTAATATACTTAATGATTATCCATCTTGGGCGGAAGAATTCGCGCTCAAATTGGCTGCCGGGCTTGGAATCGGACCAAGATTGAGAGCTTCAAAGGCTCCTGTCCTACCATTAGACGACCCGGCAATGTCTATCGAGATAAACTCGGTAATACAAAGGGATTTTAATGCAAAATGAGGTTGTGGTAAACCCTTTATTACGTCAGTAGTGTATTATCGAAATCGTTCTCTTATGTTATTTTTAATATATGTTTAAGCCGATTTTTGTCGAAGATAAAGCGAAGCTTCATCAAGTAATAAAGGAGTTAATAACCGAAAGCCGGGTGGACCGCGACTTTTACTTTATGCTTTCAGTCTCGACGGTAATAGTCACTCTCGGAATAATAGAAAACAGCATTATTGCTCTGATAGGAGGAATGGTTGTCGCCCCTCTCTTATCTCCCCTCTTAGTTGTGGGGCTTGCGACAACAACTGCCAGCAAAAAATCTTTCGGATGGATATTGCCGAATCTGCTCAAAGCGATAATTCTCGTGATGGCAATCGCCTTTGTCGTATCCTTTCTTTTTGACGGAGATAAGAGCGCTATGATTTCTTCTTTCCGGCCGAATCTTAATATGTTTATGATTGCTCTCGCCGCCGGCGCCGGAGGAGCTTACGCATGGATAAGAAAAGAGGTGTCGGCGATAATTCCGGGAATAGCAATTTCCGTATCGCTCTTGCCTCCCCTTGTGGCTTCGGCGATCGGGATAAGTATGTTTTCCGGAGAGGTAGTATCATCTTCATTCGCTCTCTTCTTTATAAACTTTCTGGGGATAATATTTTCAAGCATCATAGTTTTTCTTATGTTTGGAATAGGGACCCTCCAGGAGGAGGAAGAAAAGGTGGTAATGAAAGAGACGGAGGCCGATGAGAGAGATAAGTCGTGAGCCCATTATATTCAAAAAATAAAACCGCCTTATTTGGCGGTTTCTTTGTATTATGTTTTTGGAGGGCTGAATACCATAGTTTTCCCGCGAGAGACGACTGATGTCTGTATGCCTTTGTCGAGAAAAGCTTCCTGTAGCACTTTGGCGATAGCGCAAAATGCAGCCTGCAGATCTTCTTCATTAGGCAAGAATCTCTCTCCATTCTGGCATAGGTATTCGGACGCGCAATATAGCTCCACCTGGATGCCTTGCTCCTTGAATGTCCTCTCGGCTTTCATGACAGTGCATGTCACATCTTCCTCCGTTTTCGGCCATAGCTCTTCAAGTGATTTGATGAGCTTCTGTCCGATTTCCGGTTTTCTTTGAAAATTAATCGTGACGGCTTCTTCTCCGATAATCCTTATCTGTGGCATTGTTTTTTCATCCTCCTAATTCAGTTGGTTCTCGAGTTGCATCCGGCGATCATAACGGGCAATAAATGGATTGAATAAACCTTACCTCTCATTATTGGTCTGATTTTTTCGCGGATGTCCTTCACGATGCCTTCAGCATGAGACAGCCGATTGGCCGTTTCTTTCACGGAAATCATTATGACCATATGGTTTCTAACGCCTCCCCCGCTCTGTTCTTTAGAAAACGTAATATATACGTCGTCTTGCGTAACGGGTTTCGTGTCCCATTTGGTGAATGATTCGGAGACCGCGCGCTTAAGCGCTGCCACGAATCTTCTCCTTCTGCCGAATAGATATCCCGATCTGTGAATGCAATTTACTACGGGCATTAATATTTATCCTCCTTCTTTTATATTAAAAAGCTTTTGTGTAAATAACACACGGAGACCGTATTTGTCAAATGAAAAGCCGCTCTTATGAAGCGGCTGATTCTCTGAGTTGGAACATCTTTTCCAATGCTGCCAATTCAAATTCATTTAATTTCGGAGGGTCAAATAAAGGTTTTGAAGAGAATGTGTCTGCCATAAAGAAAGCTTCTTCGGCTTCTTCCGGTGTCTTACAGAATTCCACTATTTTCATGAATATTTTTTTGCGGAGTTCTGTATCGTAAGTATTATCAAACAGGTCTTTCGCTTCCTCTACGGTAGAAACAAGATCAAGCCATTTATTAATTGCGATATCTTTCCAACGATGGTCCTTGAGTTCGTAGGCGCGGTCATAAGCGTCTTCTGCATCTTTCGCCGTTTCGCAATAACAAACCCATCTTTCAAAAGCATCCGTCTCGCGGTCATAGTCATAGCTGTAGCTCATACACGCTTCAAAAAGTTCCTTCGCTTCGTCCTTATTTGAAATCAGTTCAAGCCATTTATCAAAAGCAGGATTTCTGCAGTCGTCATCCAGACAGCTTTTTGTGATTATCCTTATTTCTTCGATTGTTTGAACGGTTCTGATTTCCCTTAAGATCTCCGGCTTTCTTGCCACATACGCGTTCATTTTACTTTGTTCGGGCAGTATTGTCGTTAGTAGTATGACAATGAAACACAGTATAAAGACGAATGCAGGTAGCAAACGTATTATGCATCTGACAAGCGCTGATGGTTGTTTCTCCCTGTTCGGTTTAGCGGACATAGATTACCACCTCCTTCTTTTTAAAGATTAAAGTTAAGGATAATTCACCACTCAAAGAAGTCAATTTATTTGAAAAACCGCTATTTTTGTGTTAGCCTTCTCGGGCTTTATGGCTCAAGGAGGAGATGTAATTTTGAGGTTTAGCGACGTATCTTTCGGATATGGTCATCTGAAGCCCATTCTCAATGAGGCGTCTTTCAGTGTGCGCAGAGGGAATAAAATCACTCTGATGGGCCAAAACGGGGCGGGAAAGAGCACTCTATTCTCCCTTATAACCCGAGAACGGGAGCCGGAGGAAGGATTGATTTCTATCAATGAGAAGATGAGTATCGCGATAGCGAAGCAAGTCATTCCGTACGAAGATCTCGATCTTTCCGTGCGTGAGTTTTTTGAAAAAGCTTTTTCCGAAAAGATCTACGATATAGATCCGCGAATAGCTAAAGCGCTTGATGCAGTCAACCTTAAAATAAGCGACACTTCCCGCAAGGTAAGGGAACTCTCCGGCGGACAGCAGGCCCGCCTTCTCCTCTCCTTCGCGTTAATTCAGAATCCGGATATCTTACTGCTCGACGAGCCGACCAATAATCTGGATAAGGACGGCATAGAGCATCTTAAAAACTTTCTCAAAGAATATAAGAAGACGGTTATAGTCATTTCCCATGATGCCGACTTTCTTAATTCTTTTACCGACGGGGTGCTTTATCTTGATGTTTTCAGCCGCAAGGTTGAGCAATATGCCGGCAACTATTTCGACGTTGTCCGCGAGATAGAGGCGAGAATCGAACGTGAAAGAATGACAAACGCTCGCTTACAGAAAGACATTGAGAACCGCAAAGAACAGATGGGATTCTTTTCGCAGAAAGGAGGCCATCTCCGCGACGTTGCGTCCAAAATGCGGGAGAAGATTGCCGATCTCGAAGAAAATATGGTTGAGACGAGGCAAGAGGATAAGACAATCCGCCAGTTCGTAATCCCCTGTCAGGAAGAGGCGGCTGGAGACATAATAAAGTTCACTTCCGTTCCGGTATTAAAGAACGGCAAAACTACCCAGAAAAAAATAGAGCTGTCCCTAAAGAGAAAAGACAAAGCCTTGCTCAAGGGGCCGAACGGAATTGGTAAGACTACCCTTCTCGAATCGATATACTCCGGAAAAGCTAAAGGTATAGAGGTTCAGTCCGGCATTAGGATCGGTTATTATCGGCAGGACTTTTCAATACTTGATCCGGAAATGACCGTATATGACTCCCTCGCTTCCGTAATGGTGGGAGACGGCGGAGAAGAACAGCTCCGTTCGGCTGCGGCAGGATTTCTGATCACGAAAGAGATAGTCTCTTCTAAAATAAAAATGCTCTCCGAAGGTCAGAAAGGGCTTGTATCTTTAGCTAGGCTTGTGCTTCAAAAGCCCGGACTTCTCCTGCTTGACGAGCCGACGAACCATATTAATTTCAGGCACCTTCCGATAATCGCGAAAGCGCTCGATAAATACGACGGCGCAATGATACTCGTGAGCCATATGCCCGAGTTCGTCAATCAGATTAAATTCACCGAAACAATCGATCTGGAAAAACTGAAATAAACTTTCTTGTTTATCTACTAGCTTTGTATAAGTTAATGGCCGTTCTGACGATCGTCAGAATGGCCATTAGTTTTTATATAGATTTAAACGGATTTCCCTTTTTTGTTATAATTAAAGAAACGCAAAATGATCCACTCGGTTTTGAAACGGGGGGCGCGCGATATCGAACCTTTTATCCCCGACAAGATCAGGTCTTCGATAGGAAGCGCAATAAGGGATTCGGGAATCGTCGGAGAAAAGGAAGATGAATTAACGAGAAAGATACACTACGAAGTGGTAAGTTCTCTTCCTCCGGAACAAGAGATAACAACAGAAACAATAAGATCTGTCATAATGGAGACTCTCTCATCGATTGATGATCGTGAATATAGAACTGTAATAATGGCTTCTTGGGTGGAACACGAGAGAAGATTTAAATCATTCTAAGCTGGTAAAATGCATCTCCCGCAAGGAGATGCATTTTTAATGCGATTCAAGTCGATTGACATAATGACATTATTATGTTAATTTAGCGTCAGTTAGAAATTAAAAACCAAATAAAGGAGAGATAAGTTATGGTTTTTCTACACAAAGGAGAGCCGGAGTTAAGCGTTCAGGAAAGAGGGCAAGTAGCCGGGATATTCAACAAATATCACCCTGGCGCGATGCGACCTGAGGACATCAAGAATACTTACGGATCAAACGGCAACCGCGTAAGATTCATATTGGCTTACGATGGAGCCGAACTGGCGGGATTTCTAACCGTTATCGCCGCGTCCCGGGAATTTTTTGACTCCTTCATCAAGAATCACAGAGTGCTCGGAATCAAAAGAGGCGCGTATCCTATTACCAGCTCTCGGGAAGAATATCGGCAATCAGCCGAATTCATAATCGATTCCCTGTTTGTCGATCCGGCATACCGCGCGACGAGCGCTTGCATCGATTTAGTCTCGGAAGCTGCCGTGATCATCGAGGCGGCCTGTGATGCGTACTCTAAAGAAATCAGACTTGCCGCCAAGACGGATAGCGCTGTTATCCAGGATCTGTGCATAAACGTCTTCAAGATGGAGCTGGTTAGCTATTATCAAGCGACATCCGCGTACATAATCGGCCTAAGCAGGCTGCAGGCGGTTATAAAAAAACTCCGACACGACTTTTAAATGGCTTGGCCCCGCATTACAAATGCGGGGTTTTTACTTGACTGGCGGGAGTGATTTGTATTAGAAACAAGATAGATTCTTAATAAACAGGAGGTTTTCTAATGTCAAAACAACCACAGGACCGACTAATTCCGAGGGTATTCAATTCCGGGGCAGATCTGGCCGAAGTGGCCGAAGGAGTGGCGAATGTCGCCAATGGCTATTATCCGATGAAAGCTGATCGGAGAGACGTCATCGAACTCTCACAAACCGGTTGTGCGGCGTTTATAACGCTTTACGACCAGAATCGCCTTATCGGTTTCGCGACAATAGTCGCGGTCAACCAAGAGGGATACAAAAGGTTCGTTCAGGGTACGACATTCGGCATCGGGCGCAGGCCTTATCCGAGCGACGCGCTTCCCTATCATGACGGCTCATTAGGCTTGTATTTCATACTTGATATGATGATCGCGTCCAAATACCGCAACTCTCTCGCCTGGCTGCATCTTATGTCTGAAGCAGCCACGCTGTTAAGGAAAATAGCCAAGAATGATGATGCTGTCATTGCGGCGCTTTCCGATCCGAAAACGGGATGCCAGCAATACAAGCTCTGTCTCGGCATGATTCCCAGTAAAAAATTTCCTTTCGGAGACGTGTGCGAAACGACAATCGGAAAGTTTTTCGGAGCTGTTTCCGACGTCGAAGATCCGCTGTTAGTCGATTTAGGTTGAATTGTAGAAAACAGAAACCGCGTTGCATTGCAGCGCGGTTTTTTCTTTTTTAGGCGATATATCTTTTTTCAATCAGTAGCAGAGCTAGATCGAACATCTCGCGTTTATCGGGATCGGATTCGAAAGAAAAAATGGAATTTACAGCCCAGTCCCCCTTTCTATCCGTCGCGTTCAGGTAACAATACGCTTCGGCGGCAAAAGTGTCGTTTCTGGAGCTTAATATATCAGTAAGCGCCAGCTCTGCGTCTCGACGCTCTTCTTCATCTTTAGGATGCAATAACCTCTCCCCTATTTCATGGATGAAAACGCCCGTTGGAAAACCGGGCCTGTTCTCCTTGATAAGGGAAAGAAGGGCATTAACGTTCTGTATCATCGCTATCACCTCCTTATAAATGGTCTGTTTTTAAACTAAGACGATTTGAGCCGGTTGTCAATTCGCCTCTTCGGCGAATTGATCTGCCGAAGAGGTGAATCAAATAAAAAACCGCGCTATAGCGCGGTTTAAACATTAGTGGTTGCTGCACGAACAGCTTGAGAGGTCGCCGTTTATACAAGTGAGACACGGAATGGTCATAAGCGAAATTATATCGCCTATGCCGTCTTTGTTATCCGGATTCTTTTTGAAAGAAGAAAGAATTTCCATAATGCAGTCTTCTTTTAAATAATCCGGTCCTCTCAAAAGGCTATAGTAAGCGATCGCTTTTATTGTGTACTTGGTTGCCGAAGAAAGTAAAACAATCAATGCTTCTTTAGCCTGTCTGTTTCCTCTCCAATAAGATCTCATTAGATTTAGCGCTGCATTGCGGTTGTCTTTAGCATCCGCGATCATCTTCTCAATCATTGATAATGACTCCTGCGTTTCCGGCATTTTTAATCCTCCTTTTATAAAAAATCTACGCGCAGAATATCATAAAATAAAGCTTATGTCAAATAAAAACACCACGTCATATGAACGTGGTGTTCGGGAATTATGTACTGCAGTGACACGAGCCGCCGCAGCTTCCGCAACCAGTAATACAGCTCTTGCACTCTCCATCGCACTGATGGTCGGGGAAAAGAGAAGCTATCTTTTTTAACATATCGTTCTTCTCTTTATTGCGAAGCGTTCTTTCAACGAACAGAATCGCATCTCGGTTTTTTGGAGCCAGAAAAAATGATTTGAGTATATTCTCGATCTCCTTATCCGGATGTGAAACAAGCTGTTCTAAAAGAAAACAACAAGCCATGGATTGCTTGCCAGAATTCTCGTTTTCAAGCGTTTCGATAAGTGCTTGTTTGGCGTTTTCACAGCCAGCTCTAAACATTTGGCCGATTTTATCTACCCCCTGACAGCAAAACTCTTTGTCGATGATAGCGAGTAAGTCCTCCTTTGTTGCGCCGGAAATCTGCATGACATATTCCTCCTTTAATTTTTTAACAACTTCCGAGAATGTAACACTAAAATACTACTATGTCAATAACAATTATTGAAATAAGATTTACGTTAATTCACAATTTTTACAGACAATTAGGCTTCGAATACAAGAACTTTTCCGCCTTATGGACAATTTTTGCCATTGTCCTTATGGCCAGAACGGGATGCGCTCCTGAAGCGGACTCGTCCGAAAGCATCACGGCATCGGCGCCGTCCATAACGGCATTTGCCACATCGGACACTTCAGCTCTCGTCGGATGGTTATTTTCCACCATTGAAAGAAGCATTTGCGTCGCGACAATTGAGCCCTTATTGTGCCAGGCAGCGTGGCTGATTAAATGTTTCTGGACGACGGGAATATCTTCCATCGGCATTTCGATTCCTAAGTCTCCCCTCGCAATCATAATGGAATCGGATGCCTGAATAATCGCGTCGATGTTTTTAACGGCTAAAGGCCTTTCTATTTTGGATATAATCTTTATATCGTTTCCAACAAGGGATCGGAGGCGATTTACATCTTCGGCATCCTGAACAAAAGAGAGCGCGACGTAATCCACTCCTGCTTCAAGCCCGAATTGAATATCGTCAATGTCCTTATTAGTAAGGCTGGAAGTTGTGAGCTTGGTGTGCGGAACATTAACCGCTTTCCGCGAAAAAAGATGGCCTCCCGTTATTGCTCTGGCAAATATCTTAGTACCCGTTACTTTTATCACGGTGAGCTCGATGGCTCCGTTTACGAGATAAAGAGGGTCTCCTTCGTTTATATCGCTATGGAGATATGGGTCGTCAATTAGGATTATTCCCTTCTCTTCTTCCTTTCTGTCGGTCG
>JAQTRD010000066.1 GCA_028711965.1 Candidatus Colwelliibacteriota bacterium
ATTAGGGTATCTCCCGGATTACTTCTAATGAAGATGCCTCCGCTTTCCGAGACGGAATATTTTTTAATGTCGATCCGGTAGCCGTAAGAGTAAAAAACCAAAGGTACGCCTATTATGAAAAAGGCGATTAAAAGGACCAAAAAAACCAGCTTTCGCGACCGATTGGACATTAGAGTCAATCTAAATAGTATTTCCGTCTGCGATATGAGTCAATTTTCATGATACCGGGAGCGCAAACGGGTGCCGTCTATTGAGATAGATTTCGTATATGGTAGTATGATTCCAATGTTTACGAGGCAAATCGGAATAGATCTTGGAACGACAAATACGGTTGTTTTTACCCCCGGAAAGGGGTTTGTTATAAACGAGCCGACAATAGTGGCATTAAGCTTGCCTGATAATAAGGTTCTTGCTGTGGGAAAAGATGCCAAGGAGATGATTGGACGCACCCCGGGAGACATCTGCGCTTATCGACCCCTTAAAGAAGGGGTTATTGCCGATTATTACATAACGAAGGCGATGCTTACTTATTTCATAAGAAAAGCGGCCGGGTCTTTCAATCTTTGGCGGCCCGATGTGGTTATCTCCGTTCCGGCCGGCATTACCCAAACAGAGAGAAGGGCTGTGATTAATGCGGCTCAAGAGGCGGGAGCAAAAAGCGCCTATGTCGTGAGAGAGCCTCTTCTTGCGGCTCTTGGAGCGGGAATACCTATAAATTCATCTTCCGGAAATATGATTGTGAATATCGGAGGAGGAACGAGCGAGGTAGCTGTGATTTCACTGGGAAGCGTGGTTTGCTGGTCAAGCCTTAGAATTGCCGGAAATAAATTCGATCAAGCGATTATCGACTTTATCAAGAAAAAACATTCGCTTGCTATAGGCGAACAAACGGCTGAAGCGGCAAAAATCGCGATTGGTTCGGCCTTACCCCTCAAGACAAAACATGAATTTGACATCAGGGGACGAGACTTAGTTACCGGCTTGCCGAAAGACATAGTTGCGAATTCAAACGAGATAGCGGAAGCTTTGAATCCTCTTCTTTTGGAGATTGCCGCTTCCGTTCAAAACGTCTTTAACCAGACTCCTCCGGAGCTTGTTGCCGACATAATGGAAAAAGGAATTATTATTTCAGGGGGAGGCGCCAACTTAAAAAATATAGATGAATTTTTAAACCGTATCTTGGGAGTGGAGGCTTACATAGCGGAGGATGCTATTCTTTGCGTCGCGAAAGGATCGGGAATAATTTTAAGCCATCTTGATACATACAAGAAGACGCTGCTTAATAAGAACAACTAATATAAAGAACGAGGGATCGTTTCGAGCGAATTATAAGATTCGCATAACCCCCGTAATTCATACTTTTAAAAATGTTGATAGGAAGGGATTATGAATTATCAATTCTTGAAAATCTCCGTAAAAAAGGGAAACTTTCCGGCTGTTTTCTTTTTTTCGGACCGGAGGGGATTGGTAAATTTTCTTCAGCAAAGATAGCGGCGCAATGCGCGGAATCAGGCACCGCTATCAGGAATAACGATGATTCATCTGACTTAAAAAATATTCTTACGGAATGCCTTATTGTTAGTCCTGATGAAAAAGGAACCATCGGCATAGACGCCGTAAGGCGCGTGAAATATTTTTTAAGTTTGCGACCGACTAATTCTCCGGTCAGATGCGTTATTTTGAATAAAGCCGATAAGTTAACGGATGCTGCTGCAAACGCTTCTTTAAAGATAGTCGAAGAACCGCCGGAAGACTCGCTTATTATTCTCGTGGCGGCGAACCCCGACAACTTGCCGTCTCCGCTTGTCTCTCGATTAAAGAAGATCTATTTTCCTCCGGTGCCAGAGAATATAATCGCAGACTGGCTGATTAACTTGAAGAAAGCGGATAAACCAACAGCAACAGCTATCTCTTCCCGGTCTTTTGGATCGCCTGAATTTGCCTCTATTCTTATCTCGGCGGCAAGCAAGAAAAAAAAGGCTAAAGTTGATTTTAAATTCAATTCCGATGAAGAATATAACCTCTTCGTGAAAGAAAGTATGGTGTCATTGTATAATGATGAGAGAAGAGATTCCGGCCGGCTTGCCGAGTTCTGCCGGAGAGTCGCTGCGATAGGACAGTCAAATACAAATAAAAAACTACAACTGCAAACAATAAAATGGACCCCTTAAAAGAAATGGACGGGAGAATGAAAGAGATACTCTCTTTCGTAAAAGAAGAATTTTCCAAAATTAGATCAAACCGTCCGACAACAAAATTAGTCGAACACGTGAAAGTGGACTATATGGGCAGTGAAATGCAGATAAGCCATATAGCGTCTCTTTCCATAAACCCGCCTAAAGATATAATTATTTCTCCATGGGACAAGAACGCCATTCCGGCGATTACAAAGGCAATAGAGTCCACTAATCTTGGACTTGGAATATCCGCGGATTCAACAGGTGTCCGCCTTACGATGCCTGAACTTACCGCCGAGAGGAAGAATGAACTTGGAAAGCTCATCAAATCGATTGCCGAAGAAAACCGAATTAAAATGAGGAGCCACCGGGATAAGGCGATAAAATCTTTAAATGAACTTCCGGAAGATCAGAAGTTCAGAGGCAAGGAAGAATTACAGAAGATGGTCGACAGGTTTAATGGCGACATTGACTCGGCAGTCACGGCAAAGCTTTCGGAAATTAACGGATGAGTTTTCTACTGACAGCGATTCTAGTTGTTTTTTTCTTTGCTATTCTAATTCTTGGCCATGAATTTGGGCACTTTTTTGCGGCAAGACTTCTTAAAATGGGTGTTCAAGAATTTGGTTTCGGATTGCCGCCAAAAATTGCAGGCCGTAAGATCGGCGAAACAGAATACAGCTTAAACGCGATTCCGTTCGGCGGATTTGTAAGAATCGAGGACTTGGAGCCGAAGGAAGATATTCCCGTGAAAGAGAGATTTCCAATCTGGAAAAGGATGATTGTTTTCTCTTCCGGAGTTGCGGTTAATTTTATTATCGGCTGGATTGCCTTTTCTTTAATATATGCCATAGGTGCTTCTCCTGCAGTTTACGTTTCGGGAATCGATCCGGAATCATCGGCCGCATCGGCTGGGATCAAAGCGGGAGACCGTTTCACCGATTTCAATAAGATAGATGACCTTGTGGAGTTCATAAAAAATCATCCGGGCGAGGAGGTGTCATGGAATATAGACCGTTATGGAGAAAAGATTGCCGTTATTGCCGAGCCGCGAACCACCGATGAA
>JAQTRD010000067.1 GCA_028711965.1 Candidatus Colwelliibacteriota bacterium
TTTATGAATGAATATTTTGGTTGGTTGGAACGCCTGGTTACCGGGGACATGATTGATCAGGAACAGATGGAAGCGATTCTGGCGGAAAATATGTATAATTTCGCAGTCGAAAAAATAAATAAAATATCAAGCGTAAATGACTTTATCTCATATTATCCATGCATCAATATATTCTCCCGATTGGTATTTTATTATTCACGGCATAATGACGATGGAGTATCGGCATCCGCGCTGATCAAAGGGGCAAAGGCAGAAGAAAAACTTTTTGAGTTAAGCGGGCTTGATTACGGCACGCCCACGGGGAGTTGGAATGCTCTTGAACAGTGGATGAATTTATATTCCGAGTTGTTAAGCGGTCTTCCCAAAGGGAAGATCGCCCTTTCGCATATTATTGTCACCATGCGTTATCTTCAGCAGGGCGTGGGCGCGAACAGAGGGTTTAGAGAGGCCGCAAACGTGGAAATACGTTTCCCTGAAGTCAGGGCAAGCGCGATGGCGGCGCTGGAAAAGATCCCCGATGTATTGACGCAGAGGAGATTTGTGAAGGCTCTGGGCCTGGGAGGTACGGATATGATCAACCGTTTGCGCAATCAGGCTGTGGTTTTGGCACAGGCAGCCACGGGATTGAATGACACCCGGCAAGGAGTGGTCGGACGTATCCGCGACAGGATACATAACCGGCCAAGTCCCAAAGATATTCTGACCGTGAAAGCGTATCTTGCGTTCGTTGAGACGGGAGATGCGGCGCAACTGGGTAAATTTGATTATCACCCGCTTGCTTCGGATATTGTTCCGGCATCCCGTAAACAGGCGGCCATTGATGCCGCAAGAAATCTCCTCACTACCCTTGAAGATGTTTACGGCGAAGGCAGCGTCAGAACTATCAAGGAATATTTTGGATACTGGAAAGGGCGGGTGCGCGGACAGGACGAGCTCGTGCGGATGATTGCCGCACTGCTTAATGAGAGTCCGGGGGAAAGTTTCTCATACCTGAACCGCATATGCCTTGCACGTTCGCAGCTGTATGCATTGAGCCGGCAACAGCGTGGTGAACGGCTCCTGGCCTGTATCGGCATGCTTAACCGCTTGGAGATATTGTATTATCAACAGCTTACTATGATTGAAGAACGGTTTAATTATGGGGATTCGGAAGCGGCCGTTAATATTATGATTAACCCTGTTGAAAATGTGCGGGTGAACGGTTATTCGGAAGAAGAAGCGGAGATTATCGTTTCTGAGCTGAAGGAATTAAAAGGCAAAAAAACTTTCCGCAAGCAGGAATGGCTGAGGTTGTATTCCATATATAAGCGTATCGAACGTATTCTTAATTCCGCCGCTTACTCTGCGATATTGGACTATCAGGACATGGCTCTGGGTATCGGCAAAGGCATCCAGGCGGCAGAAAGTATCGAGGTCACCAACTTTTCTTCAAATCTTTTTCGGAGTGATACGATATACTTGCTTTCCATAGCTATGGTCCGGCTTAAGGCGGAAGCGATGAAAAAAGCGTGCGTGAGCGGCTGGCAGGTGGTGGTCTCCGGGCAGACGCAGGGGCGGGTGAGGTTTGTGGGGAATACAGAGGAACTGGCCGCGTGCGATGCGGGATCAATCGTGGTGATTGAATCTATTCCGCCGGAAGCCGCTCCGGTAATCGATGTGCGGGGGATCATAACCTTGAAAGAGGACAGCCTCCTTTCTCATCCGGCGATCAGGGCGCGTCAGTTCGGCATTCCATTCGCGGTGTGCCCGGACAAAGAGTTGCTTGCCGGTCTTGAGGGTAAATGGGTGAGCCTTAAAGCGCAGGGAGAGACGGTAACTCTTAAGCAGGTAAACGGTCCGGTCAGTAACAAGAGCCCTCCGCCGGAACGCGCCGGCCGGCCCATCGAACTCATCTCCGTGGATTTAGACCGCAAAGAAATTATCTTATCTTCTGCCTGTTACCAGCAGTCTTTAGTGGGTAATAAAGCGTTCCGATTGAATCAAATACCCGCAGATATCGTTCCGGATCAGATAGTCCCCAGGCATATGTCTTTAGGTTTTGGACTTTTCCTTCAGGTCCTTGATCAGGAGATCAATGCCGAGGTAAAGGCGGAGATAGCAAAACTTATGCTCACTTTGATGAGAAGCAGAAAAAAAGAGAGTATCTCGGCTGCTCTGGGTAAAATACGCAAGCACATCGAAGAATTAGTGATTCCTGACGAATATCTGGAATTAATACTGGTTTCGGCTCGCGGCACGTTTGGCGCCGAAAAACGGTTGTTCCTGCGCTCGAGCACGAATGCGGAGGATCTTCACGGTTACCAGGCGGCGGGCCTGTATGATTCGTTCGGAAATGTGCATCTAAATAAAGAGCATCTGGCGGGGTACATCCGGAAGGTGTGGGCTTCGGTATGGAATGAACGAGCGTATTTTGACCGTGCGGCGAACGGGGTCAGCCATAGCGGTGTATATGCCGCGGTGCTTCTGCAGGAGATGATCCATCCCGCGTACGCGTTCGTCATCCATACGCATAACCCTCAGGGTAAAGACGGGAATGAAGCGGTGATCGAGATCGTGCACGGTCTGGGAGAGGCTCTGGTGAGCGGATCGGAGGAATTCTCAGGAGCGCCGTACAGGTTTGTATATAATCGTAAGAATAATAAATTCTCCCTGGTTGGATTTGCCAATAAGAGCAGGAAACTGGTCCTGGATGCACGCGGGAGAATGCGTCCGGCGTATGTCTCATACCGGGATGATCCGATAGTCAGCAGAAAAGGTAAGGCGTTGGTGAAGCAGATATTACTTGGGTCTTTGAGGATAGAGGATTCTTTTGGAGGTTACCCTCAGGACATCGAAGGTGCTCTTGTCAGGGACAACGGTACATGGCAGGTTGCCTTCCTGCAGTCCAGAGATCAGCCGCTGGTGAACGGCCGGGCGCGGGAGAATGGCAGTTTCTCTGTCCTTGACGGCGGGACTTTTGTTTATGTTGTTTCTATAGGTGATTCCGCGGATAAATATTTTCCGGCTATAATCTTAGCTGGATTCGGCCCACTTGCATGGGATCTTCAGGGAGGAACCGCGTTTATTCAATCGCTTTCTGTTATTCAGCTTGTTTTCTTAAGCACCGTAATTGTTATTTTTGTTTTTGTTTCGAGCGTTTGGCAGAACGTTATGAGTTATTTACGGAATTATCGCGAATTGACTTTGGAGGGATTGATGAAAGAGTTGCCGGTTATCAGGGAGATGGCGCGCACT
>JAQTRD010000068.1 GCA_028711965.1 Candidatus Colwelliibacteriota bacterium
GACTGTATTCGCAAGGAGTTTTTCTATTAGATCGGCATTCGCGAAATCTTCCGTATCGGAAAGTTCAATCAAGGCCAGAATTTTTTCGAGATTTTTCTTAGTCGAGTCTTTTTTATCTTTAAAATGAAGGGAGTCCGCTTCATATGAGAGAGGCTCGAAATAGATTGCGAGAGCTTCCTTTATTTCCGAAAGATTGTCCAGCCGGGATTTCACCGAGTCTATCATCGCGGGAGTGGGGTTCCAGTCCGCCGGCAAGAACTTTTTTGATCTCTTCAGAAGTTCTTCGGTCGGAACTAAGTGGTTGATATAGTGCCGGTTTATCCAATTGAGTTTTACATAGTCGAAGACGGCGCCGCCCTTTTGTATCCTGCCGATATCGAATTCTTTCAATAAATCGTCAATGGAGAATATTTCGCGATCGTCCTTCGGGTGCCACGAAAGCAGCGCCAAAAAATTAATGACGGCCTCCGGCATATATCCTTTATTGAGAAAATCTATAAGAGCCGTATCCCCTCCTCTTTTTGACATCTTGCTGCGATCAGAATTCAGAATAAGAGGAAGATGTCCGAATGCCGGTTCTTTATATCCCAGAGCGCGGAATAAGGCGATTTGCTTCGGAGTATTTGATAGATGGTCTTCTCCGCGGATGATATGGGTAATTTCCATCAATATGTCGTCTACAACAACAGTGACGTTATAAAGAGGTTCTTCGTAATTCTTAGCTATTATTATGTCTCCTATGAGGGATCCGTCGTATTCGACGCGTCCGCGAATCATATCATCGAAGGCGATTTTTTCGCTCGGCATCCTGAAACGGATGGTATGCGGTTCTCCCGCTGCGATTCTCTTGTTTGCTTCTTCTCTGCTTATCGCGGAACATTTTCCGGAGTAGATAACCGGTTTTTTATTCTTTTCCGCCTCCTCTTTTTCTCTTTCGAGGTCCTCTTTTGAACAAAAGCAAGGATAGGCGTCTCCGCTTTCTATCAGCTTATTCAAATATCCCTTGTATATTTCAGTCCTCTCGCTCTGGCGGTAAAACTCGTCCCAATCAAGACCGAGCGCTTCAAGGCCGGAAATAATACTGTCCTCATATTCTTTTTTGGAGCGTTCCTTGTCCGTATCCTCTATTCTCAAAATAAATTTGCCGCCGTTTTGACGGGCGAAGAGCCAGACAAAAAGGCCGGCGCGAGCCGTACCGATATGCATCATTCCTGTCGGGGACGGGGCAAGTCTAACTCTAACCATTCGCTAATTCTAGCAATTTTATGGCTATTTTTGAAGCCGCTTGCGGCTTCGCGAACGCCTTTGCGGATGAAGAAAGCCTTTCCATAATCGAAGGGCTCTCTATTGTTTCAGTTACCTTTTCTATGAAAGCGGGAACGGAAATGTCTTTTTCCTCCATTAGTACGCACGCTCCGGCGGCTTCATAGGACCGGGCATTCATTAACTGATGGTTCTGGGCGGCTTCGGGAAGAGGAATCAGTATCGAGGGTTTTCCGAAAGCGGCGAATTCGAATATGCTGCTCCCCGCCCGGGAAATTATAAGGTCTGCGGCCGAGTAGGCGACCTTCATATCCCCTTTTAAGAAGTCTACAACCTCATAGCCCGCTTTGCGCATTTCTTCAATGGAATTGAAATGCCCTCCCAAAACGTCGGCGACGTCGCTAAAGAGATTAGCTCCCGTCTGATGGAGTATTTGAATGTTATGCGACAAGAGTTCCGGCAGTCCGGCGAGAATAAGATTGTTTATTCTTTGAGATCCTTGCGATCCCCCGAGGATGAGTATCAGCCGCTTATGCGGATCGAACCCGAGAGTTTCTTTTGCCGATTCTTTGTCGGGGATATCGGATAAAAGCGTTTGCCTGATGGGAGTTCCGACAATCTCGCACTTCTTTCGGTCCTTAGGCTTAAACAGAGGAATGACTTCTTCGAAAGAAGCGAATATATGTTTCGCGAGCCTAGCGACGAGGCGGCCGTTAAGGCTCGGCACCGCATCCGATTCATGTATTACAACAGGTATTCGATAAAAGCGCGCGGCGATAATCGGAGCAAGCGCGCCGGTGCCTCCTTTTGAAAAGACCACATCGGGCATTATCCAAAACAAATGCCAAAGAGATTGGAAAAAGCCGAAAATCAATTTCGGCCCCTCAAAAAGATTTTCGATGTCGACATATCTGCGTATGCGGCTGCCGGCTATTTTTTTGACTTTAACGCCGTTTTTTATCAAGTCGACGGCATAATCTCCCGGAGTTCCTATATATGATACTTCGATGGGAGCTCCCTTTTTAACAGCTTCAAGCTGAAGCTCAATACCGACAGCAATAAGGGGGTGTAGGTGTCCGGCGGTCCCTCCCCCGACAATAGTGATTCTGGTTTTATGCATTCTTTAGTATGTTGATCATCAGACCCCCGATTGTCATAAAGGCTATAATCCCCGTTCCTCCATAGCTTATAAAGGGAAGAGGCATGCCGGTCATTGGCATAATTCCCGAGACGGAAGCTATGTGAATGAATGACTGTACGCCTATAGTTGCCGAGAATCCGACAAGCATCAGCTTGCCGAAATTGTCGCGAATTTGCAAGCTGCCAAGGAGTCCCGACATAACGAGTAAAAAGAACAAGGAAATGAAGACAATAGACCCTATAAAGCCGAATTCTTCGGCAATAATGGCAAAAATAGTGTCGTTCATCGGTTCCGGAAGATAACTCTTGAGCGCTGATTTCCCGTATCCGACGCCAAGGAGTCCTCCCGAACCGATTGTCATTAGGGATTGGTTCAGGTGATATCCGCTGTCCTGGATATCTGCTTCCGGATTAAGGAAAGTGGTGAATCTTTCAAGGCGGTAAGGGGTTGATATGATGATAACTCCTAAAGCTATGGCGGCTATGCCGATAATTGCGGCAACAAAAGAAAACTTAAGCCCTCCCATAAAATACATCAGTCCGGCGACAATGAGCAGAACGACAAGAATGCTCGTTGACGGTTGGGCTATGAGAAGCGCTCCGATAACTCCGCACATCAGAATAAAGGGCAAAAGGCCTTCCGCGAATCCCCCGCGATTTTTCCCTTTTGTGGTTATCCATGCAGCGAGGTAGATGATGAAAGTTATTTTTAGGAATTCGGATGGCTGAATGGGTATTCCTCCCACTTCAATCCATCTGGATGCCGTTCCGAAATTTCCTCCGAGAGGCGTAAAGACTAAAG
>JAQTRD010000069.1 GCA_028711965.1 Candidatus Colwelliibacteriota bacterium
TTTTCTGCATAAAATGTTTCACGTGAAACATTTTATGCAATATTTTTGTTTCAAAATGTTTGCCGTGAAACATTTTGTGCGATTTTGTACTCGGACAGCGCTAAAAAGGCGTTTTTTATGTCCTGGCCGCCAAGAAATGCACCTAAATTGTTTCACGTGAAACAATTTGTGCAGTTTTTAAGCTTATTTTGAGTAAAAATGTTTGCCGTGAAACAATTTTACACAAAATCTTGTGTAAACAGTGTGTAAACACGCCCGGTAAAAAGAAGAAAATGTTTCACGTGAAACATTTTGTGCAGAAACGACTGGGATTATAATAGAATTATGGAAAAATCTTCCGAAACAGGGAAGAAAGGAGAAGATTTCGCTATCCGATATTTTAAAAAGTTAGGCTACCATATCTTGGCCAAAAATCATCGAGAAAAATGGGGAGAGCTGGACATTATAGTTAGAGATCCAGATAAGACTATTGTCTTCGTAGAGGTTAAGACAATAAATGAGTCTAATAGTCAATGGGTAAAACCTGAAGATCATTTTGATATCAAGAAGCTTGACAAAGTACGAAGATTATCGTCTTTTTATGCCAATAAAAATTGGCAGTTAATAAATAGAGATAAAGGTTGGAGAATCGATCTAATTGCATTAACGATAGACAATGGTAATTACGCCGTTTCTCATTATAAAAACGTTTAGGAGAGTCTTCCTTCCGGATTTCCTACAGGGTAGAATTAACCTATGCCCGAACTTCCGGAAGTTGAAAGTACCGT
Organism: Candidatus Colwelliibacteriota bacterium; assembly: GCA_028711965.1. GTDB lineage: Bacteria > Patescibacteriota > Minisyncoccia > UBA6257 > Colwellbacteraceae > STB-63. The sequence goes on from JAQTRD010000069.1 coordinate 768, forward strand.
AAGAGGACTTAGTCAGCTCGTGACTGGCAGAAAGATAACCGACGTATGGAGCGACTGGCCGAAGATAGTACGCGGTAAAGATTTTAAAAGCTTCCAAAAGGGGATCATCGGCCGAAAAATAGTATCTCTTTCGCGTCGCGCTAAGAATATTCTCTTCCACCTAGATGAAGATTTTTTGCTTTTAGTGCATCTCAAGATGACAGGCCATTTAATGGTTGGGCAATGGACTCTGCCCGACAAGGGAGCCGCTCAAGCAATTGATGGCGGAGCCTTGTCAGAAAAAGTAAACGGGTATATCCATATGATTCTTGTTCTTGATGATGGAAGAATGATTGCCCTTTCTGATCTGCGAAAGTTTGCAAAAGTCAGACTGGGGAAAGAAAGCGAAGTCTTTAAAGAAGAAAAGTTTGACCAGATTGGGCCGGAGGCGACGGAAATTACGCTCTTGGAATTATCAAAGTTGGCCTCAAAGTCAAAGAAGGCGATCAAGTCCGTTCTTATGGATCAAGAAAAAATTGCGGGAATCGGCAACATCTATTCCGACGACATCCTTTGGAAAGCTAAGATTAATCCGCTCCGCCCCGCTCTGTCTCTCACGGATAAGGAGATCAAAGATTTATTTGAAGCTATAAAGAGTATTTTGTCTCTTGCTTTAAAGCTTAGAGGAACATCCATCTCGGATTATCGCGACGTATTCGGAGAGAAAGGCGGATATGGAGATCAAAGGCTCATCTACCGACGGGATAAAGAGCCATGCAAGCGCTGCGGATCATCTATTAAAAGGATAAAGATAGGCGGCAGGTCGGCTCGATACTGTCCTATCTGCCAGAAGATCTAAATTTTAATGCTATATTGTAAAAAATGATTATTCTTCTTTCCGGCAACGATTCTTACCGGCGAAAAAAACACTTGGATGCCATAGTCGGTCAATTCAAAGAGAAGCACGGCTCTTCAAACCTAAGATTTTTCGGGCCGGATGACGATCTCTCTCTCGTCGTCGATTTCATAAGGGGACGATCTATGTTTGATCCGCTTGGAATGGCTGTCATGGATATTGGCGAAGCTATTACTGCTTCGGACGACCGCTTAAAGGCTTTCAATAATTGCTTAAAGAGGGCATCTTCAGATCGCGAAATGACAGTTATCATATCATCTGATGAAGAGATCTCAGAAGAACTTGGACTATCAGAAGAGGATATATTCAAGTCATGGGTCTTTGATTCTCTTAAAGGAAAAGAACTAGAATCTTTTATTGGCAAAGAAGCGATTTCTCGCGGCCTTAAATTGACTCCTTCAAACATTGCTTCGCTGATATCTCTTTTTGGAAACGATTTGTGGTCTATATCCACAGAAATTGATCGGCTTATAATGTCAGACGGGGAGATAATTGAAGATAAATTCGCGGGAGTAAGTTATTTTTCAATAATTAACAGCCTCAAATCCGGCAAAACGGCTGGGGAAAAACTAGTAGCTCTTGAGTTATTGATTACTAAGTTGAAAGAAGATCCGGCCCGCGTATTCAACGGTCTTGCTTATTCGGCTCCGAGAGGAGTAGATCCCGAAACTTGGTTCAGGAGAATGGCCGATTATGACATAGCGGTGAAGTCCGGAAAGATGGATTATATGGAGGCTCTAACCGATTTTGCCATCCGATGGTATTAACTAGTAATAAAAATACCCCGCATAACGGGGTATTTTTTACTTGCTGGATAGCTTAGTCAGTCTGGATTTTAATCTGTCGGCCTTGTTCTTCTTGATTAAAGAGACTTTTGCCGCTTTATCCAAAGCTTTATAAACTTTTGGCAGATCTCCTATCGCGCTTTCTACATTGCCGGTTTCTATAGCCTTTCGATAGACCTTAACAGTATTCTTTAAGGCATCCATCTGCGTCACGTTCCTTTTGCGCCTTTTCATTGACTGGCGAAGCGCTTTTTTGGCTGATTTGATGTTTGGCATATCGGTTTGTTTCAAAGGGCATTATAAGAGAGGCTCTATAATATGTAAACCCCGTCAGAAATCTGAAAATAGATGTTTAATAAGAGACTTATTTATCAGCTATAGAGACTATTTTAGCCCAAAGTCATATACAGGAGGATTTCAATCGGGGTAAACCCCATAATAAATCGTCCAAATAAAGTATAAGAAAAGCCACGCTAGAGGCGTGGCTTTCAGAAAAAGGGGCGCTATACACAGAACGCGGCGACGTAGTAATTGTTTTTTATTAAAATAAAAACATTTTTCGGATTTTGATCCGAGTGTTTAGTTCCGTACAGGATTGGTATAGCTCTTTTGTCCGATGTTTTCGGACACAATATTTAATCGTTAAGGATCTAAATTCATTATATATAAAAGGAACTAGGACATCAAGAGCGATGTGAG
>JAQTRD010000070.1 GCA_028711965.1 Candidatus Colwelliibacteriota bacterium
TGTGCCGCGAAAAGGAGGATAATTACTTGAAACCAGCAAAAATTCCTAGAAATCCATGTTTTTCTTCCGGTCCTTGTGCTAAACATCCGGGATATTCTGTCGAAGAATTAAAAGATACGCCTTTCGGCAGGTCTCATCGAAGCAAGCTCGGGAAGGCCAAGTTGGCTGAGGCAATCAAGAGGACAAAAGATATCCTATTATTGCCTGCCGATTACCGGGTAGGCATTGTGCCGGCTTCCGATACAGGCGCTTTCGAAATGAGCATGTGGTCCATGCTGGGGTGCCGTGGCGTCGATGTTTTGGTCTGGGAGTCGTTTAGTAAGGAATGGGCTGCTGATATTGCCAAGCAGTTGAAATTAAAGGATGCACGGTTTATTGAAGCGGAATACGGCAAAATACCGGATTTTAAAAAGGTGGATTTCAGGAATGATGTGGTTTTTGTCTGGAACGGGACGACCAGCGGTGTGAAAGTCCCGAATGGCGATTGGATTCCGGATGATCGTGAAGGATTAACCTTTTGCGATGCGACTTCCGCTGTGTTCGCCATGGATGTACAATACCGGAAATTGGATGTTATTACATTTTCATGGCAGAAGGTTTTAGGAGGAGAGGGTGGACACGGGATGCTGATTTTATCTCCGAGGGCCGTTCAGCGTCTGGAGAGTTATACTCCGTCTTGGCCGTTACCAAAGATTTTCCGTTTGACCAGGGGCGGCAAGCTGGCTGAAGAAATATTTGAAGGTTCTACCATTAACACGCCATCCATGCTGGCCAACGAAGATTGGCTTGCGGCATTGAAATGGGCTGAATCTATCGGTGGGCTTAAAGCTCTTATTCAGCGGTCGAACGATAATTTATCTGTGTTTGAAGCGTTTGTCGCTAAACACGAATGGATTCATTTCTTGGCTGAAACCAAAGATATCCGGTCTAATACCAGTGTTTGTTTGAAGGTGGATCTGTCGGAAGATAAGCTGAAAATGATGGTAAAAATGCTTCAGGATGAAAAGGCCGCGTATGATATCGCTTCATACCGGGATGCGCCTCCCGGATTGCGTGTCTGGTGCGGGGCGACCGTTGAGAAGACAGATTTACAATTACTGTGCGAATGGATCGAATGGGCATATAATTCGGTAAAATAATTCCGGGGATAATGAAGGATCGGGTAATAAACGAGGCCGTTAATGATGGAGTTTGTTGTTGATTCCGTTAATATGTTTATCCGGAGATAAAGCTTGGCAGTTTGTATAGTTCGTTTTTATAAAACCAGCCACGGTTCGGTAGGAGATTTACCGGCACGTGGCTTTTTTATGGAGGGAAAAAGATGAGAAAAACAATTTTGTTAGTAGGAGTGATTTCGTCAATCGGTTTTTTTGTTTTGCCCCCTGTTTATGCGGATAGTTTCGATGTTACGCTATCGGGAAATGGAACAACAGTGTCCGATTATATTTTGGGTGACAGCGGCGGATGGAACAAGGTTATATTGAACGATGGAAATGAACGGTTGCAGATTATGGGGGCGCATTCAAGCGGCGAGGGGGACACGGACGCATCGCTGAACAAACTTCTTGATCCCGATCCAGATGTCCGCCTTGAAGGGTGTACTGATTTGTGGGGGGCTACGGATAGTAAAGCGTTGGATGGTTTGGCGGGTGTTTTAAACGATGAAGATCCCGAGGTTAGTTTTCATGCCGCGCAAACGTTGGGATATGCGCAGGATGCGAGGGCGATCCCCGTGTTAGTATCATTTTTGAGCAGTGGGAGTCTGCGCTATAGAGATGGAGTAGCTTCGGTCCTGATTAATATGGGGCCTTTGATTGAGGAGCCGGTACTTAAGCTTGCCCAGGATAAAACCGCGGATATTGAGGCTCGACAAATGGCCGTTTACGTTCTCGGTGATAACGGCAATCTCGTTTCTCCTCGGGATACCGCGGAAGCTTTGATCGACCTGTTAGCCGAACCGGAGGAGGGATCCTACGGTATCCGCGACGTGGTTACAAACGCATTGTATTTTATAGGAGAGCCTTCTATAGAACCTTTGATGAATGCACTGGATAGTGATAACGAATATGTTCGTGGCGGAGCTGTTCAGGCTTTAGGTTATTTTACGGATTATTACAATCGGGAAGAAGGAAGTCATTACACGTGGAACGATCCCGGGAATGTCGAAATTTACTCCGGGTTTCTTTTAGAAGATCCCAGCCCTTTTGTCCGTTTTTATGCTTCCCGATCTTTAGGGATGATGTCTGATCCCCGTGCAGTCGATCCTCTTGTATCGGCATTGGATGATCCCGATGGCGAGGTCCGTTTCAATGCGGCTTCAGGATTGATGGAGCTTTATTCAGAGACTGATGCAGAAACCAAAGATAAAATAAATGCTTCCTTGCCGAAAATTACAGAAGTCCTTGCAGACCGCAATCCTTGGATGTTGGGTCAGTATTCCAATCTATTTATGTCGACGAATAAACCTTTGGTATCTGAGTCGGGAGAATTGAATCCCAACCTTCAATTTGGGGAAACGGGATATTATAAGGATTTTCCTGTAGAGTACGAAAAGCCGGAAGAGGATAGATGGGGAACAGAAACATTTACCTTCCGCTTTTCAATAAATGGCTATAGGGATGAAGAAGGAAATCCTTTCGTATTTTCCGACAATGCTTTAGAAGAAATCACTTTTTTTATTGATGAAAAGACAAACCTGGATCAAGTTATAATTCCTTGTTCACGACCGGATTATACAACGCCGACAGTATATTATCCCGGGGAAGCCTTATCCAGCAATGAATTTTTAGGGTTTTCTTACGACATAAGGTCCAATAATGATTTTGTTGAAGGCATGATTTATTGCAAAATGGGTTCATCTGAGGGGATTATTCGGACTGACCGTTATCAAAATGATGGTTCGAAGGTGCGCCGCAAAGAGAATGAAGTGAAAGCTATGGATGAAGTTATATCTATTATTCTTGATGCCGCACTCATTACCCCTCCGTCAATCAATGACAAGGTTATTACTCAGGAAAGTATTCAGGAAAGTGCGTTAATCTGGACTATCCCTTAAAGGTGTTGAAGATGTTGTAAAAAAGG
>JAQTRD010000071.1 GCA_028711965.1 Candidatus Colwelliibacteriota bacterium
CTTTTTCCGATATGATTGGCCAAAATAAAGGCGATACTATCACTGAAATACCGTTCAGCGACACGGGAAACAACACAACTGGTCAAACTCCCGTCGAATCTAACCAAAGTAAAAAGACGGTTCCTTTAGTTTCCGCAAGTAAAAAAGAGGTAAAACAAGGGCAGGTTATTCACGAAAAAGGAAGTAAGTTTTCAACCGATTCTCCCGTCACCCTTTTCTTTGATTTACCGAACGGCAAAACAGTTTCTCTTAAATTAAACTCCGATTCTAGCGGTAAGTTCGATTACCGTTATGTTATGCCGGAAGACGCTATGTTAGGAGGTTATTGGTATTACGCCCGCGATGAGGAGACGGGTGTCTATTCTGAAAAAATATCTTTCAAGGTGATTGAGGGTAATAAAAAAACAAGCTCTTCAAGTTCAAGCGGAAACGTAAGCGCAAGCCTAAACAATAAACCAGTTGACGATAAAGAAAGTGAGAAGTCGTCCAAAAAATTATCCGAAGGCGGAGGAGAACCTCTTGTTTCAATTTGTTCTTATTCCGCATCAAGCTGGTCATCTTCGAGGCCGGTCATTATAAATGAGATAGCTTGGATGGGGTCGACTGTAAGTTCTTCCGATGAGTGGATTGAACTGAAGAATATTTCCCCGTCTGCGATAGACATATCAGGCTATGAGCTAATCGGAGAAGGAGGTGATATCAAGATAAAATTTCCCGATGGGAGCATTATCCCCGCGGGAGGGTTCTATCTGCTTGAGCGGACTGATGACGGATCGGCTCCGAATGTGACTGCTGATTTGATATATTCCGGCGCGATTTCAAACACTGATGACGGGTTAAAACTTCTCGACAAAGGGTGCTTTATCGTTGATAGAGTTATTGCTTCTCCCGAGTGGGATGCCGGAGACGCTTCATCGAGGCGAACGATGGAGAGAGTAGGATCCGGCTGGCAAACAAGCGAAAATCCAAACGGAACTCCAAAAATGGCGAACTCATCAGGATATCTGGTGTCTAACTCGACAACTAATCAATCTACATCGACGAATACTAATGTCGGAGGAGGCACAACCATTCCGGCATGTTCAACAAGAGAATCAAACCCCTTTCTTTCAGTTCGCTTTAATGAAGTTGCTTGGTCGGGAGATTCAACTTCCGCTTATCGAGAATGGATTGAATTGTATAATCCTTCCCAATCAGAAATATCCCTTTCCGGCTGGCAGATAGAAGACAAAGCAAGGGATATAAAAATAACTTTCGGATCAGGTCATATCATACCGGCAGATGGATACTTTTTAATCGAAAGAGGAGAAGTAGACTTCATAACGGGTATACAAGCAGATGCTTTTTTCTCGGGAGCGATAAATAATTCCGACGAAGAGTTATATATCTTTGATAACAGCTGTGTCCTTATTGATCGGATAAGAAATACCGGCGAAAACTGGGAAAATCTAGGAGGCTCCGCATCTCCCGAATACCAAACGGCGGAGCGAGATGAAGTTGGATGGCATACTTATTCGGGAAACATCATAAACGGCATCAACGGTACTCCGAAGACGCTTAACAGTCCTCCTTCAGAAGATCAGGGAGGCGAGGAAGACAATGAACAAGACGAGGAAAATGACGAAAATGAAATATTACCTTTCGTGGAAAACGACATTGATATTTCTTACGATCCTCTTATCGTCTCAATCATTTTTTCCTATCCGGATGTTTCTTCTGAATGGAAGGTTAAAGTTACCGATAAGGACACAAGCGAGGAAATAGAAAGTCCGTATCGCATATATTCGGTGAATAGAAATTACAATTTAGAGTTTGAGATATTCAATAACGAGGATGAACTCATTGATTCAATAACAAAAACCATTTTCACTGATCCTTTTGCGGCTGTCGCTTTCCGATCGGGGACAAGAAAAGAATTTGACTTACAGACGAAATCTGGAACATTTATTGAGTTAGATTTTGGCGCCTATCCTTTTCTTCCTCAAGACTTAATGCTCTCTTCCGTATATGGACATGCGCCTAACTTCAAAACGGTAGTTCTGTATTTGAACCGAGAGGCTCCAAAGGAAGAATTCTTAAATTACGAAATTCCTTCGGAATCGATATCTGGAGTAATGGAGATATCCTACAAAAGTGTTGACTCATACGGCAGTCGCCGATCTCTCTTATTACCTGACGCGGAAAACGTGACTTTAGACGCTTCAATCAACGGAAAGTCATTATCTTACTTCTATTTCCTAAAAGAAGGGGATGGAAATATGGTTTTTCTGGTTACGGGACCAAGCGGAGAGAGTGGCTTCTCTTCAAGTGATTATTTCACGGTTGGTTATTACGGATTCGTGCGCGCCGGTGATAAAGACCAATTCAAGCTGATTGCCGTTGATGATAAAAAATATCGCCTGTCAGGACAGTTTTCTTCTCTATCGCCCAATCAGCCATTCAATATTTCATTTACTCCATCCGAGTCAAACAGCGACTATGTAAGGATTGCTTATGAAATGAGCGATCCGGATTCTCCGGATATAATGCTCTCAAGCGAAATAAGCATTAACGGTGGGGAATGGACGAATCATCAACCGGGCCAGTCGGTTCTCTTCCCGGCTGGAGAACAAACGATGAGTGTGAGATTAAGAGTTACTGACGATTTTGGTGTAGTGTCTAGGATATCCACAGCCGCATACACGAGACCGCTTGAATAGGGAGTATATGCCTCTTTAAAAGTTAATGGCCATTCTGACGATCGTCAGGAATGGCCATTAACTTAATCTATGCATGCAAGTCGAGCATAGTTTAGTCAGTTCAGTTCGAAATTGTTATCATAATGATGTGAAGCTTTCCGTTATTCTCGATAACATCCGTTCCGCCCATAATGTCGGTTCCATTTTCCGCACCGCTGACGCGGTGGGCGTCGAGAAAATATTCCTCTGCGGAGTGACTCCCGCTCCAATCGATAAATTCGGCCGCCCGGTATCGGATATCGCCAAAGTCGCTCTGGGAGCGGAAAAAAATATTCCCTGGGAAGAGAGCAAATCAACTGCACTCCTTATCCG
>JAQTRD010000072.1 GCA_028711965.1 Candidatus Colwelliibacteriota bacterium
GCTCTCAAGCTTATTGATGAAGGAAGACTTCGGTTGGATGACAAGATAATCGATTTTATTCCGGAACTGACAAATTCTGAAAGAGAAAACGTGCTTGTCAGGCATCTTTTAACCCATACTCTTGACTGGGGATTTCGCCTCTCCGGCGAAAAAGGGAAAAAACCGGAAGATATATTTAACACGTTGTTCACGGCGGAATTTCGCCATAAGCCGGGAGAAAAATATTTTTATTCAAATGCGACAAGCGTTCTTCTCGGAAAAGTTGTCGAGAGAGTATATGGCAAGCCGCTTGACGTATTGGGAGAAAGGATGTTCTTTAGCCCTCTTCAAATGCGCTATACGACATTTCATCCCCTTAAGATGTTTAGAAAAGAAGACATTGTCCCTACGGAAATACAAGAATGGCGTGGATCATCGGAGCCAATTCAAGGAGAAATACACGACGAAAGCGCGTATTCGCTTCTGGAACCGGTCGGATCGGCTGGAGTTTTTTCCTGCTGTTCCGACCTGCTTAATTTTTTGGAGATGTTCTTAAATGGCGGCGAATGGAAGGGTATAAAATATTTTTCTCCGGAAATTATGAAAGAAATACAGACTAACCAAATATCGGATATCGGCGAGTGCGCGGGCCTGGGATGGGAACTGAATCGTTTCTGGATGGGGAAAAATCGCAATAAAAAGACGTTTGGCAAAACCGGATTTACCGGATGTTCCTTTATCTGCGATATAGAGAGGGAGGTAGGTTGGGTTATTCTTTCGAATAGAGTCTATCCGAGAAGACTAGAAGACTCGGAAGGCATAAATAAATTAAGGATTGGAGTAGCGGATATTATCTTTGAGAACGTTTTTCCACAACAAAAATAATGTCCGATATGTGTTATAATCTAAACGGTAATGAGAAAAATATTTCAATGTTTTTCAAAGACGTCAATTAATCCGAAGAAGGCCTTTTTAGAGCGCTTTGGAAATTGGAAATTAGAAATTGGAAATTCCGCGCGCGCGGGCTTCACTCTTGTTGAGCTTCTTATCTACGCCGCCATATTCGCTGTCGCTTCGGGGCTTCTTACCGGTATTCTCGTAATGATAAGCAATGTGCAAACGAGAGAGAATGCCGCCTTTGAGGTAACGAGGCAATTGCAATTCATCACGCAAAGAATCCAGTATGCGATTCGCGACGCGAGCATTGTCGACTCCGTATATGAAGGAAGCAATCCGGCGAATCCGTGCTCGACCTACTGCACCGTAAAGCTACGGGTATCCGACCCGGACCTTGATCCGACGATTATCAGCTCGGATGTGAATGGAGTTTATATCACCGAAGGTTCCAATCCTCGGGTTACGATAACGAGCCCGAATGTGAAAATAACCAGCCTTGTTTTCAATAAAGTCGGCAATCCCGGGGGACTGTCCACCGTTACAATGGACGTTGCCATTCGATTCAATAATGCCGACCCTGTGCTGCAAATCGCAAAAACTCTTTCTTCGGCTATAGCTCATGTTTCGGCGGCGACCTTTGATACCGATCTCTTGCCTGATTCCACGGAGACGAGAAGTATAGGGGGATCTTCGCTTAAGTGGAAAGACCTTATTCTTTCGGACGGGATAACCATTTCCGGGGCCGCAGGAGTGGGGGAGTTCGCGGGACTTACGATGGCGAAGAGTACCACTCACGGCACATCAAGCCTGAATGAGTATTATGTTACTTCGGCTCCTTACGATAGATACGGGGCGAGATTTGATGTCGGCGGCACGCCGATGCTTTATCTTGAAGGAGATATCAACCAAAGCGGAAGAAGGGCTTATATATTGAATGGCAATGTAGGGATAGGGACATCAAGCCCGAGTTATCCGTTTACAGTTGTTAAAGATATCGCGGGCAATGTTGATCCTATCTCTGGTTTTCTGAATCCAAGCCTTCCAAATGGTAATTATATTTATAATGCGATTGGAAAAGCCGTGAGTTCAAATAATGCCGGACTGTTTGGATTTACCCAAGACGCGTCTGTCTCAAAAGTTTGGATGGGCGTTTGGGGAGACGATATTGCTGGCTCTGGTGTCGGCCTTACGGTAGTTAAGGGTGGTAATGTCGGCGTTGGAACAATTTCTCCCGGATCATATCGCCTCTACGTTAATGGCGGAGATGCTTACTTCTCGGGCGACGTATCCGCTCTGTCTTTTACCGACCGCACTCCTTATCCTCTTGATAAAAATCAAGCATACGAAGCCGTTCTCTCAATGAGCCGCCTTCCTGATGGGGAATATGAAGTGGGTAATAAGGAGCGTCAGCTGGATCACTCGACTCTTTCGGATTTTGTGAAATCCAAGAACGGAGAAAGAGATTTGTCCGCAACGGTTTCCGCTCAAAATGAAGTAATAAAGGATCTTGTAAATAGAATCGAGGAGCTAGAGAAAAAATGTGGAAAGTAATTATTTTGACAACTCCGTTATCGTGATATAATTAAAAAATAAAAATATGAAAAACATATCACTCAAATCCTGCGGTCCTTGTCTGTGGATCTGGAAGGCAATTGTATCGGTCATTATCATCGGCATTGTCGCTTGCGCCGTGTTTTACGGATTCTTTTATAAAAAGCCTTACGTCGCCGTCTACCTTATAACGGGCGACGTATATTACGGCAAGGCGACATTCTTCCCTAAGCTCACCTTGGATGACGCGGTGTTCTTGCAAAAAGGGAATGACGGAAGCCTTTCCGTTCAGAAGCTTTCCGACCTTCTTTGGAAGCCGATTGATCCGATGGTCATAGAAAGAGACCAGGTCATATTCTGGATGAAGCTTGATTCGACTAGCCCCGTGATTGACGCGATTGAGGGCCGCATTCCGCAACAGCAGCAACAGCAGCAACAGCAAGTTCCAACCGAACAACAAGAGAGTAATCAGCAACAGAACGGACAAGATCAGAGTCAGCTCCAACCAGAATAATAAATAATCGCAAGAATCCGCCTCATCGGCGGATTTTTATATTTTGTATTTACATCTCCCACAAGCCACTTTTTTGTAAAAGGGGTGGCGATCACACAATTCAAACACT
>JAQTRD010000073.1 GCA_028711965.1 Candidatus Colwelliibacteriota bacterium
TTTATTGACTTATACCCATTTCGGGACGGCCGTCCCAAAGTGGGTATAAGTTTCTCTTTTCTTTTTTGTCTTTATATAGCCAAAGGATCTGACCAAAACCATGGGTATGAGGCCGTGGATATTTATTTTTTATTCTCCGACCAATATTCTGAAACGTCTTTCGAATTCCGCCCGACTGAATTTTTGCGCCGTTTCCGCGACACTTTCCGGATCAAGAGACATTTTTTCAAAATCAGTTACGGAGCGTATTAATTCCTCGGCAGATTGCTCATTGAACAGTAATCCGTTTTTGCCAGGAATCACCATTTCTTTAGCTCCGGCTTCGGCATATCCCAGAACGGGCGTGCCGCAAGCCAGGGCTTCTGCCGCGACAAGGCCGAAGTCTTCAATCTGCGGAAAAAGAAAAGCTTTGGCTCCGACGTAAAGATCTCTTAATTTTTCCGGATCGTGGATGAATCCGGTAAATTCTATGTTAGAAGAGGATGCGAGAGATTTTAATTTTTCATATTCGCGGCCGTCTCCGACTATTTTCACGGGAATATCCAGTTTATTAAAAGCCTCAACGATTATGTCGAATTTTTTGTAAGGAATAAGCCTTCCAACGGCAAGATAATATTTTTTATCGATATTCGGCGTGGGATGAAAGAATTTCGTGTCGACGGGAGGATAAATAACTTCCGAATCACGATTGTAAAATTTTTTTATTCTGTCTCTGGTGTATTCGGAGTTGGCAACGATAATATCGGATTTTCTTCCCGTCCATCTGTCCCATAACTTCATTATCCATGCAATTGGACGTGACAGCGTGTAAAAAGGTTCCGGAAGAAATTCCTTAAGATGAGTTTCCGGATCCCATGCGTAACGAAGCAGGGCATTGCAATAAAAGATGTGCTTTGCTTTTGAGTGCCGCATCGCTTTGCCAAAGCCGACGGAATTAGAGATGACGACGTCATATTTACTTCCAAGATTTACCGAATGGGCGGCGATGGGCATAAAAGGAATAAAGGCCCGATGATTTTTTCTGATAAAGGAATGATCAAGAAAGCTTGTTTTTGCAATTCTGTTTTCAAACCGACCCGCCAAAGGCTCTTTGTCGTAAAAAAGAGTGTAAATAGGCGCATCGGGATACATTTCCGCGAAGAGCTCAAGGACGCGCTCGGCTCCGCCAAACTGGTTCAGATAATCGTGAGTGAGAGCTATTTTCATCTCGGCGGGAAATGGCATATGCCTGTTGTTTCAGCGGATTTTGATCTTTGTTTTTTGATATTCATGGTCGGCGCGGTGCATATTGTTCCGAAATTTATGACGGGATAAATTTGATGTATAATCCGTAGATACTTAATCTTATCAAATGAGTGATAACTTGTCCTATCCGCTTTGGAAGCGTTTTTTTGACATTTTGGGAGCGTTCTCGGGAATCATTATAATGTTTCCTTTTTTGCCTTTTATCGCTTTGGCCATAAAGATCGATACTCCCGGACCTGTTTTTGAGAAGTTGGATCGCATATCTTCGGGACGGATAATAAAAGTGTATAAATTCCGATCGATGATAAAAGATGCGAGGCTGAAAAAAGCGGAGCTTGCTCCGCTTAACGAAAGAAACGATGGAATATTTTTCAAAATGAGACACGATCCCCGAGTAACCAGAGTGGGAAGATTGATAAGGAGATACAGAGTGGACGAGGTGCCGCAATTTATAAATGTTTTAAAAGGGGAGATGGCTATCGTGGGGCCGAGACCGCATGAGCCGGAGGAGGTTTCCAAATATCCGATTGAGTTCAGTCATATATCAAAGGCGCGGGCCGGAATAACCGGAGTATCCCAGGTATCCGGAGCTTCTTCTCTTAAATGGATTGACGAACTTACTCTTGATAATTTTTATGTGAACAACAGATCGCTTAAGCTTGATGTGAAAATAGTTATGAAGACGATCGGAATATTCTTTTCTGATCCTACCGGAGTATAAGATGGCGTAATTTGTTTTATTCGCGGGAAAAAACGATATGGGGATAAGAATTACTTACATAGTTCGGGCAGCGCTGTTATAATTCTTCTGATACGGGATATCCACTGATAAATGATCGGCCGAAAGAAAAAAGAAGAAGTAAAAAAGGAGCTCAGGAGAAAGAACATATCTCCGGTTCTTACGGACATAAGACATCCGTCTGTTTCGCGTTTTTATTCTCCTCATAACGTATCTGCGGGATCCTCAAAAAGCAAGGTGATTGAGGATAAGAAAGTTAAAACGGTTTTGGCTGAAAAGGCGACGAAAAAAAGATTACCGGTCAAGCAGTTGGAAAACCATTCTCCCAAGGCTTTTCCTCAAAAATCATCCAACAATTTTGAACTTTCTTCTGTTTCCGCTTCCAGAAGAAGAAGAGCGAAGATGCGCTATGCCTTTCCCGCGATAGCCTTAATTATTCTTGTTTCATCTTTCGCGTTATGGAATCTAAAGGAAAACCTGGTTATTTCCGCGAAGGCTGCTTTCAATGATTTTCAGGCAGCCATATCTTCAGCCAAAGAATATGACGCGGATGGTCTCAAAAAGAATTTGATTTCCGCGGATCAGGGAGTGAAAGATATAGAGGGAAAAACGGGGTTTCTAAAACTAATACCTTTTCTCAAAGAGTTTCCCGCATTTATAGGATCAATAAGGAATCTTAATGGTTCCGCCTTTGGCGTGATATCTTCAATGGAAGAGCTGAAGGAGAATGGAATGAATTGGATATGGGAAGACGGAGACAGGCTTCTCTCAACGCTTAAAGACATCCGCAAAGGAGCGGATCTGATATCGTCTTTTGGAGGAGACATCCGCAATAAGATGGCGACGGTTGGTATGGCCGACAGTTTTTCCGGAGGATATCTTTCTTTACAATCGGAGATATTCGGAGCAACCGGACTTCTTGATGGCGCCATATCGTTGCTTGAAGGGGAGAGCTATATAGCGGTGTTTTTCATGAATGATTCCGAAATGCGTCCATCGGGAGGATTTATTGGCAGTTATGCGCTGGTTAAATTATCTGGAGGAGAGATCGAAGATATCGGAGTTA
>JAQTRD010000074.1 GCA_028711965.1 Candidatus Colwelliibacteriota bacterium
GGTTTAAAGAACAGATGAAGCTTCGCGAGAAAGGGGACGAAGAGGCGCAAATGCTTGACGAGGACTTTTTAGAGGCCCTCGAATACGGTATGCCTCCTGCTGCCGGCTTTGGCGTTTCAGAGAGGCTTTTTGCCATGATTATGGACAAACCGGTCCGTGAGACGGTGTTTTTCCCGGCAATGAAACGGAGAGAATAAGAATCCCAAATCAAAATTCCCGAATCAGGGGATAAAAATAAAAAAACAGATGATTAATATCAATTTAATTCGCGAGAATCCCGATCTAGTTAAAGAGGGAATGGAAAAAAAGCTTGCCGATTCTTCTCTCATCGATAAATTTCTGAAGATTGACGAGGAATGGAAGTCTTTAAAAAAAGCGACTGATGATCTGCGAGCATCCCAAAAGGGTTTCGGACCTAACGACCGGGAAAAGGCTAGGAAAATAAAAGAAGAAATTGTCTTGAATGAGGATAAGATTAAAGTTCTTTCGGAGGAAAGAGATTATATTGTCTCTTTGATACCAAATATACCCGATTCTTCCGTTCCTGTCGGAAAAGACGAGAATGAGAATGCCGTGTTGAAGACCGTGGGTGAGCCGAAAAGCTTCGGATTTATGCCAAAAGATTATGTCGACTTGGCCGGGTGGCAGATTGATACAGAGAGGGCTTCAAAAATAGCCGGAAGCAGATTCGGTTATATTATGAAAGACATAGCAGAATTGGAATTTGCCCTTTTTCGTTTTGGTATGGATACCCTTATTCCTCATGGATTTCGTCTTATTTTGCCGCCCGTGATGGTAAAACCAGAAATATTAAGAAGAATGGGGAAAGGGAAGTTCATAGACGGGGGAGATGCGTTTTATATTTCGGAAGACGATCTCTATCTCGTGGGAAGTTCGGAACAATCGGTTGCTCCTCTATTTATGGATGAGACCGTTGATCTTTCCGACGGACCTATAAGATTTCTCGGATTATCAACTTGTTTTCGTCGGGAAGCCGGCAGTTACGGAAAGGACACTCGCGGCATATTGCGCGTACATCAGTTTAATAAGTTAGAGATGTTTTCTATTTGTCGCCCGGATGACTCGGAAACCGAGCATGATTTTTTACTTGCCAGACAAGAGGAACTAATGTCGGCTTTAAGCATTCCATATCAAGTGGTTGTTAACTCGACTGGCGATATGGGATTTGACGCATCCAAGCAGTATGACATTGAAGCTTGGATTCCCAGTCAGAATAAGTACAGAGAGACCCATTCTTGCTCGAACACGACCGATTTCCAGTCTAGGGGACTCAATATCACCTATAAGACCAAAGACGAGAAGGGAAAAGATAGAAAAGAGTTCGTCCATACTCTTAACGCGACCGCTTTCAGCGAGCGTCCGCTTCTGGCTATTCTTGAAAATTTCCAAAAGGAAGACGGATCAATAGAAGTTCCAGAGGTCTTACAAAAATATTTCGGCAAGAGTGAGATAATCGGAAGTGGCAAATAGTTTTGCCGATATCTTAAAACGGCTGGCGTAATTCTTTCTTGTTTGTAAATGAGTCTCTTAAAACCTAAAATTAAAGGAATGAAGGCAGCTTCTTCTTTCCGTCGGAATTTATTATATCGCCGATTAGTCATAATCGCTTCGGCGACGATCGCGATTGCCGTTGTCGTAGGCGCTGTTTTTCTTGTCTGCCGCTATAGCGGTTTTAGGATATCCTCCATTGTCGTTTCCGGGAACAGATCTGTCTCTTCCGAAGAGATAATTGCCGTTTCCAGAGAAACGGCGAATAGTTGTTTTTGGGGAAAACTTCTCGGAAACGACCATCTTTTTGCTTGGATGTCGTTTCCAAAAGAGAAGCTTACGGAAGCGATTTTCCGATTAAGGGATGCCGCGATCGATATCGGTGAAAACAGAGAAATAAACATATCAGTTACGGAAAGAAAGGAGACTGCCAGTTGGTGTCTTGTTATTGAAGAGAAGAAGAGATGTTTCTGGATGGATGAGGAAGGCGCGTTGTTTGCTCCCGGTCCTGACGCGGAAGGATCTCTTGTCAGAGTAATAAACGACCGAACGGGAAGGGATATGGGCATAAAGGACAGACCGCTTTCTGTGGAAGAAATGGCTAATTTTCAAAAGACATCCCTGATGATTTCGGAATTGTCTCTGCCCATATCCGATATATCCCTTAACCAATCCGGATCAAAGGATCTTACTATAAAGCTTTTTTCCGGACATGAAATAAGATTCAGCCTTTCGACGGATCCGTCATTCGGCGTTCCGGTAATCCGATCGCTTATTGAATCGGGAGAGTGGCCCCGGGTGGAATATCTTGATTTGCGGATAGAAGGGAAAGGGTTTTATAAGTTGAAATAATCTTTCGGTCATTATGTTTTATAAAACACGTGTCGTTTTTCCCAGCGAGAAAAACGCACTCGCTCTCGGACCCGCTCTTTCCTCATAAATTCGGAAAACCTGCCCGCTTGTCCTGTGAGACGGTTTTAAAAACATAATGACCGAATCTTCTAGTTTAACTTATAGATGAATATGGACGGGCCGGCTTTTGCGTAAGGCTCATAAGCGTTTAAGAGCCAAGAATATTCATCCTCCTGTTTGCGAATGAATCCCTCATGAGTTTTTCCGCGCGCCTGCTGCAAGGTGTTTACCGAAAGGGCAAGCCATTCTATGCCGTGGTCTTTCGGATTTCCCTTTGATGACCACCAGTATTCGACGACGTCCTCCCCCATATAATATTTCGGATTTCCTCCTCCGAAATAATCAACGGCAATTTTGTTTATATTATTTTCTTTTACGAAAGAAGAGAGTCTTTTAAGATCTTGTCCCCAGTCATAGTTTGAATCGACGGCGTTTTCATATCCTTTTTTTGTTCCTCCTCCGATTTCGTTAAAATAAGAGAGATAATTGGGAGTGACAATCGCTGTTTCAACTCCGAGCCATATGATTGCCGATACGGCAATAAATTTGCCGTATTTCATTCCGGAATTTTTTAACGATACTGCTGAAAGGATATATATTAGGGGAAGTA
>JAQTRD010000075.1 GCA_028711965.1 Candidatus Colwelliibacteriota bacterium
GGCTTATTCTAGATATCTAATAAAAACGCAACGTAAATTAATAAAAGTTATCCACAACCATCCTTCGCCAAAAGATACAGAAAGATTAAATCTCACCAACAGAGACCTCCTTCGGAGGAATAAGCGAAGGATCCGTAGGAAGGACTATATAAAAACTGGTTCCTCGGCCCAAGACTGATTCGACGGAGATGTCTCCTCCGTGACGGACAATGATGTTCTTTGTTATATAGAGGCCTAATCCTGACCCTTCCGTCTGCTCTTTAACCACGTTCTCACCCCGATAAAACTTTGTGAATAGTTTTTTAATTCCGTCAGGAGATATCCCTATACCAGTATCTCTTATAGTAATCTGGATGTATGGTCTCCCTGGATATGCCTCGACTTTGACAATTACTTGCCCATTTTTGACGTTATATTTAATTGAGTTATCAATAAGGTTTGATATAGCCATACCAAGTTTTTGGGAATCGGCAAAAATAGAAATCGGTGTTTTTGGCTTGTCAAAATAAAGGGATACTCCAAACTCTTTCGCTAGAATATTCGCATTTCTCAAGATATCCTCCATAAAGGCTGCAACATCTATGCTTGCAAAGTTGTATCCAAACCGACCAGCTTCTATTTTTGAAACGTCTAATAGATCGTTAACAATCTTAAGCAGCTTTACCGACGCCTCAAGTCCGTTCTCAACCACTTCTTTATCTGGAGCCGCGACTGAATCATTCTTGATAAGAGTCTCAAATATCCAGTGTACCGCCGTGAGGGGAGTGCGCAGTTGATGAGCCGCCACCGTAATAAACTCCGATTTTGATCGAAGTAGAGCCGTCTCTCTAGTTCTATTTCGGATTATTTTTAAAAAGCCGATCGCCTTTCCTTCTTTATTCATAATCCGATCCGTTGATACGGATAGCTCAATCTCCGGTTCAGTGAAAGATATATCGACAATTTGAGGATACGCGCCCGGTTCGCTCTTCTGGATGACTGACGGAGCAAGAGATGAAAAGACCGTCTGAATAAGAAGGTGAAGGGATTGATCGGATATTTTGTCTGGGGATATGACTTTACCTATAATATCTTCCTTCCGGATCTTAAAGAGATCTTCGGCAGCCTTATTCCAGAGAGTAATCTTAAAGTTGCTGTCATAACCCACGACCGCATCTCCCATATTCGTTATCATCCGCTCCGATCGCTCTCTTTCGAAGCCCATACTTTCGGCTTTGCTTATTGCATCAAGCGCATAATTGAATATAGTCGCGCAAAAAACGACGACAGACACGGTGATAAGAAGCGCTCCCGGGAGGGAAACGTACATAAACGCAACCGCTATACATCCGGCGCCCAACGCCAGAGAGACCCAAAACATTATTGCGGCAAGTGAAAATATTTTTCTGAAGGTCTCCGGCATTTGTATTATTCTAGCATAAATCGTAAGCCCTGAACCTCTAATTCTAAGACTAAGAATTCTAATTATTGAAGTTGTCTCCCTATAAGAGATCCTCTGAAGAAAAAACTTTATATTCCTCCCGTTCGAACTCTTTCCGATAGGTTCTTAAAGCCATATGAATCAAGAAAGGAAGATACAGTGTCAGCTTCAACATTAATACTGAGTTCGGCAAGCGAAATATCTCCAATCGGGACTTCCCGCGA
Organism: Candidatus Colwelliibacteriota bacterium; assembly: GCA_028711965.1. GTDB lineage: Bacteria > Patescibacteriota > Minisyncoccia > UBA6257 > Colwellbacteraceae > STB-63. The sequence continues at coordinate 1,645 of JAQTRD010000075.1, forward strand.
TATTGTAGCAAGCCGCTTAGACATTAGCGCCGATTCTTTTCCGGATAATATCCTCTTCAGAGCTTCGGTTTTAGGAGCTGGAGAGAGTTCGTAGAAGTCTTCCAATGGACCGTATTCATTAATGACAGAAACGGCAGTCTTGGGCCCTATACCCATAACGCCGGGTATGTTGTCCGACTTATCCCCGACAAGTCCTTTATAATCAGTGATCCTTTCAGAGGGGAGGCCAAAGCGGCTAAGCACAGCGGGCGCATCATATTCGGTAAAGTCGCTTACTCCTTTGCGTGGAACCCACGCGACTATTCTATCTCCTTCCACAAGCTGGAGAATATCAAGGTCTCCGGATAATATTACCAGCCTCTCAATGCTCGGATCTCCCTTAAAACGCTCAACGATCGTTCCAATAATATCGTCCGCTTCGAATCCGGGAGACTCAATCGTTTTGATGCCGAACCCCTTAAAAATGTCTTTTGAGGCGATAATTTGGCTGATAAGCTCGTCTGCCGCTTCTGGACGGTGGGCTTTGTAATCAGAAAATTCTTTTTTTCTGAATGTCGGCTCCGGCCGATCAAAAGCGGCTACCACCATCCCGGGCCTAACTTCCCTAAAAAGCTTTATAAGAATACTGGAAAGACCATAAAGGGCTCCTGCGGGATTACCTGAAGAGTCCGTAAGGGGAGGCAAGGCATGAAAGGCGCGATGGATAAGAGAGTTGGCATCGATAATAAGGAGGGTCTTCACTCCTTAATTATAGCGTGAATCATAGATCAAGAAAGGCGCGCTCTGGAGAAGCGGATACTCCGGCTGTCTTTCTCCGGTAAATATTTAAATGATATCCGCAAGGAAGGCCGCGCTCTTCTTCCGATATTTTCAGGCCACTCAATAAGCACAATGTTTAGAGGATTATTTATTATTTCCTTAAATCCCAATATATCCAGTTCTTTCCCGTTCTTTATCCGATAGCAATCAAAATGATAGATGTTCTTAAACTTTATTTTCTTTATGGAATATCTCTTGAAGATATTAAATGTCGGGCTGACAATCCTATTCTTAATGCCAAAAGTGGAAAGGAATCCTTTCACAAAGGTTGTCTTACCCGACCCTAAATCGCCAGAAAGATATATAACAAACGCGCCTTCCTTTTGGGGCTTAATTGCAGAGGCAATTTCCTTTGCCACCTTTCTTGTTTCCCGGTCAGAACGGGACAGAAACAAGTTATTCATTTATTGCCTTCGTTATACTTAATTCCTTTTTCTGTGAGCATTCTTCCGGACGGAGTCCTCTTCATTAGCCCCAATTTAATGAGAAATGGCTCATAAACTTCTTCTATAACACCCTTCTCTTCTCCTAAAGCGGCAGAAAGGGCGTTTATCCCAGCCGGC
>JAQTRD010000076.1 GCA_028711965.1 Candidatus Colwelliibacteriota bacterium
GCAATGAATGCAGTGATTCATGGGGTCACCTTTTTCATCATGCTCGCTATCGGTTATCCGTAAAAAGATCGGTGTATTTTTTATAGATATAGGATTGGCCGTATTTCTTATCCTTATCTTTCGGGGAAAGAATGCCCATCTCTATAAAACGATTGATGACCGTTTGCGCGCCGGCGCGCGTAAAATTGGTCCATTTCTGCACAAGCGCAACGTTGACAATCGGCTGCCCATAGAGCTTCGGCAACAATAGCGCCACGCTCTCCGCAGACCGTTTCCCAAGTTTTTGCACCCTGGCCATATCTTCTTCACGCAATGCGGTGATCTTGCCCACAATTTCTACGGCTTCAGCGGCTATTTCAATGACCCCTTCGAGAAAGAAATCGACCCAGTCATCCACCATGCCGTACTTCTGATAATTGAGCAGTTTTTCATAATACAACTCCTGATGTTTTTTGAAAAAAGAGGACAAAAACAGGACCGGCTTTTCAAGAAATCCTTCTTTCCATAAATAGAAAGTGATCAGCATCCTGCCGGTTCTTCCGTTTCCATCGAGAAATGGATGGATGGTTTCAAATTGGGCGTGGATCAGCGCCGCCTTGATCAGCGTCAGCGTCGAATCGTTCGCATGCATGAAGCGCTCAAGGTCGTTCAATGCCCTGTTCATCTCCTCAACCGGTGGAGGAACAAAACGGGCATTGTCCGGGCGGGTGCCCCCAATCCAATTTTGTGTTTTGCGAAACTCCCCTGGATCGGAAAAGTGAGTTGCACGCGCCTGGTCCATCAGCCTTGTATGCAACTCGCGCACAAAACGCAGAGAAACCGGAAAGTCATCGTCAACCATCCGCTTCATCCCGTAATTCAGCGCCTTGATGTAATGCAAAATATCATCCACGTCCTTGGGGATATCGGTGTTAACCTTTGCCTCGGCTTCGATCGCATTGATCATCGTGGCCTGTGTCCCCTCAATCTGGCTCGAGGAGGCTGCGTCTTTTCGGAGATACATCAGGAGGAAGAAGTCGGCGTCGGGCAATAACTTCGTAATGCCGTCCAGCTTGCCCAAGAGCCTCGTGGCCTGATCCGTCTTCTTTAAGAGGTTCGCATCCCAATCAAACCCCTCTTTTGGAGGGAAAGGGTGGGGGATGAAGGCCTTAAACCCTTGAGTTTGTTCGATATTTTTGCCAAGCTCTATACGTTTCATGGTTTGCATCCATCTCTTCTGAGATGTAAACAAAGTATATGTGTTTGTATATATTCAGTCAAGGGATGGATACAAACAATGCATGCCTTTGACCATACTCCTTTAAAAAAACCAACGTTTTCCCTAATAATAACAAGGCATTAGCGAACCTGCTTTATAGTGCTCGCGTTCAACACCATAAAGCAGGTTCGTGGTGTTACATTAAGCTCACCTGCTCCCGAATACTTTCCTCAATAACTCCGTCACCCTCGCAGCCGGGTCTTTTCTTATTTTCTTCTCCTGATCAGCGATAAGCTCAAACAGTCCTGCCAGCGCGCGTTTGGTCACGTAATCGTCGAGATCTGGATTGACCTTCTTCACAAGTGGAACCCGATTGTAGCTCGTGGCTATAGGGTTCCAGTACTTCGTGACCTGGACCTTCTGTATCGCCGCCTTTACGATCGGCTTGAATTCCCGCGCTAGTGGAGCGGTCGTCTTTCCCTTCAGGTATGCCGTGGCCGAATCGTCGGGACCGTTGAGGATTTCGAAGCCGTCCTGGATCGTCATCCCCGTTATCGCATCGAGAAAGATCGGCGCGGCCTTCTTCGCCGCCTCCTCCGCCGCGCGGTTCAGGGTCTTCACAAACTCGTCCACCTGCTTTCGCATCCCGATCGCCTCGACCATAGTCTTGACCTTCTGGGCTTCGGGAGGAAATGGGATCTTTATGCGCGGATTCTTATAGAAACCGTCCAGCCTGGAGGCGTTGCCGGCCGCGTTTTTGGCCCCGATCGAGAGCGCTTCCTTGAGTCCCCTGATCACCTCGTCGTTCGTAAGCCCGCCCCCGACGGCCGTACGCGCGGCATCCTCAGCCCGCTTCTTGATATCGTTAAGATTCCAGCCGGCGTTTGCGCCGATCAACCAGACGATGCTTGCCATAGCCAAAACAAACAAAAACGCTGCTGTCCTTCCGTTCACAGGCGACCTCATGTCAGCCTCCCCTTTAACTGCCTTAAATCTGCAAATATTCGCCCCGATGTTGCCAACTCATTTACCCGCCGGGAAACGGACCGTTTTCCTACATACCAGAAACAAACTGATAGTTACTGGTAGTTCCCAAGGTGTTGCACTAACTTATTGAACTCAGAAACATTCCTCTTTTTCTTCCAGTATATTCAAAACAACATGGGCATGATTGTCCATGGCCCTGATATACTTCTCAATTTGGGCGAGGCTCGGCAATGATCGGGCTTGCTCATATTTGGCATAGGTTCTTTTCGTGACGCCCAGCCGACGCGCCACTTTATCAACGGTAAGTCCGTATTTTTCTCGCTGTCTTCTGAGCATCAAGGCCATAAGATATTTATCGTTTTTTTCATTGGATGCCCTCAAAATAAACTTATTGTTCGGCATCGGCATTACTACGACCTTGATCTTATGTTTTAAATTGTATTCCAAATGAATCTCAACAGCGTCCTTAATCATCATATATGCGTCTTTTTTGGAGCGTCCTTGCGTACAAATTTCCAAAACCGACACATAGACCGGCCAAAAATTTCCATCCTTAAATAACTTCCCTTCAAAGTTGACGCACATAGCGCCTCCTTATTCCCCGATATTAACGAGGATATCTGCAGAAGTCAGGGTAAGAATCAGCCGGGAGATGTCCTGTTTTCACAAAATCCAGTTAACAAACGTTAACCGCAATGGATGCAGTGATAGATTCAGTTAGATGCCGTGATTCAGTGGACCACAAAATAAGACCTTATTGTCTCTGGTCACTTACTCACCGGGAAACGGAACCTTTTTCCTATTGTGCCCAA
>JAQTRD010000006.1 GCA_028711965.1 Candidatus Colwelliibacteriota bacterium
CTTTCCGGAGACGGCGCCGTTTTCTTTCCCGGCGGCAAAAGCTTCTTTTATGTTTTTTGCCCTTTCTTCGTAATCGGGGGTTTCTGCTTGAGGATTACCCGCCTTTATTCTTCTTATTATTCGCGGGTTAACGGTTATTCCCATTATTTTTCCAGCCGAGAAAGAGATAAGTTCAGATTGGTTATAGCCCCTCTTTCTCTCTTTTGCCGGATGTAGCGGGATAGGAACGATAATAGCGTTCTCCGGATTTATTTCTTTTTCTGTCGATAATCTCTTCACTAGAAGTTTTCCAAGCGTTAAAGCAGCCTCTTTCATTCCGTTATATTTCAAGAGGCGGATTAATTTTTTGATATTCTGGTCCCTATAATCGGTTACCGCTATTATATTTATCGTCCCTAAGCTTTCGGAATACCGCTTGATTATGAATCGATCAAGGCACCCGTCACATACGATTTCGCCATTGGAATTATCAATGTATTCTCCGCAAATGACGCAAATAGGCGGAAAGAAGATGTCTAAAAACAGTTTTGAGAGTTTGTCGAAAATCATAGGAATATTGAATCTCGAGCATGCCTTGCGATCGACAACTTAAGTTTCAAGTTTCACCTTGCTTATTGTATAATAACTATGAATCCAGCCTCTATTTTTTATCACTCAATGCTAGATAATTTTTTCAAGTTTTTTAACAGATCGGTTGGCACGAAACCGGTCTTAGGCGTTGATATTGGCACTGTCTCCGTAAAAATAGCTGAAATTTTAGAAAAAGGAGGCCGCCCGACTATGGTAAATTACGGGATGATAGAAGTTGGTGATTTTCTCGAGAGGCCGAATAGCGCCATTCAGACAAGCTCTCTTAAAGTGGACACCGACGAAACTGCAAGAATATTGAAAGAGCTTACGGCTAGAATGAAATCAACCGCCCGGGAGTGCGTTGCCGTTGTTCCTTCTTTTTCGTCCTTCGTCTCCCTTATTGATCTTCCTGTTATGACGAATGATGAACTTGCGCAGGCGATGCCTCTTCAAGCAAGGTCGCTGGTTCCTCTCCCGATATCCGAAGTCTCGATTGACTGGACCGTAATCGGTAATTATGAGGATGAAAAAGGGGCTCCGAAGCAGCAAGTGCTTCTTATTTCCATACCGAACGAACAGATTGCTTTGTATCAAAATATGTTCAAAAAAGCCGGGCTGAAATTAAAGATGGTGGAGATCGAAGGGCTGAGTCTCGCGCGATCTCTTTCTGCCGGGGATCCGGGCGTGTCTATGATAATAGATATTGGAGGATTTTCTTCCGCTGTAGCCATAGCTTCCAAAGGATTATTATATGCCGTGAGTCAGACTGACTTTGCAAGCAATTCGTTGACGCAGGCGCTGGTTAAGGGATTGGGAATAAACCCGCGGAGGGCGGAAACCTTAAAGAAACAAAGGGGACTCGTCGGAATGACGGGAGAATACGGATTATCCACTTTAATGTTCCCTTTTGTGGATGTTATACTTAACGAGGCGAGGCGAATGAGAGAGATATATGAGTCCAAGCACGGCAAAAAGATCGAAAAAGTAATACTGTCCGGAGGAGGAAGCGATCTGATAGGATTGCCGGAATATGTCTCTAACCAATTCGCTGTCCCGGTTGAAAAAGGAAATCCTTTCCGCGGATTGTCGTATCCGTCTGAAATCGCCCCATTGGCCGCAAACATCTCTTCAAGATTTTCAGTGGCAATAGGCGCGGGAATGAAATCCGTTTAAGAAAACGATGGATAATAACAATATAACAGCGGCTAGAAAGATAGCGGAAACCGGTGCGTCCGGAGTGCCGATACGCGCCATGATTTTTTCCGGAGTTATATTTGCGCTTTCGCTGATGGTCTACGGAGGGCTCGAGTTCGGTTATAAAACTTTTTTAAACGCATCTATTAAGTCACTGGACGATCAGATAGCTTCTCTCGACAGATCGGCTCCCGCCGAAGAAAGCGAACAAAACTTTATAAGATTCTATTCTCTTGCGACAAATATCGGAAAGCTATTAAGGGGACATGTTGCATCTTCTCCTGTTTTTAGTTTTCTCGAAGAGAGAACTCTGCCCGATGTTGTAATCGAGACAATGAGGTTTACGGTTCCCGACGGCGGAATACTCATTAGCGGATCGGCTAGCGCGTATGACCGTCTGTCCTCCCAGCTTGCCATATACGAAAACTCTCCTGAAGTTAACAGGGCGGGTCTCATAAGCTCGCGTTATATGGACAACGCCATACGGTTTGAAAGCAATCTGTCTTTTGACAAAGAATTATTCTCTGCTGCCGGCCTTATAGAGAGAACGGCCGAATTAGAGCCCGTGCCCGAGGAGTCTCCTCCAAGCCAACAACAATAATGAAAGATTCGACAAAAAGATTTTATAGTCTGCTTATAAGCTTCGCCATGGCAATCGGAGCGCTTATTGTCTATACGACGATGATAAGTCCTTCTCTTGCGGAAATTCAGACCCTTAGAGCGGAACGGGAATCAAAGTTGGTTACTCTTGCGGATTATCGGGAGGCTATAGAAGAAACAAACAATGTCATTGAGGCTTCGCAAAGCCTTGCCAGCCTTACGGATTCTTTCAATCAAGTCATTCCGCCGGAAGAACAGATTCCATCTCTGCTTAATCAGCTTTACGGACTTGCCAGGATGAGTGGCGCTCTCGTTGATTCTATTAATTTTCAGTTTATGCCGATAGAATCGTCATCCGAATCAAGTATACTCAAGCCGATTGGAATCGTGCGCTCGACGGTAAAATGTTCCGGCAATTACGAAAGCATAAAAAGTTACGTCAAGCTGCTCGAAACGAACATTCGTCTTATGGATGTATATTCCATCGATGTTGCCGGAGGAAATGAGGAGAATCCATCCCTCTCATATACGGTAGTCATCGACGCCTATTATCAATCTCAATAAAAATATGGCAATAATAATTCAAGAAGAACGGAACAAATCGGGTATGATCGCCATAATAATTGCGCTCGTTATCTTGGCGGTTGGCGGAGGGCTTACATATTATCTTTTTTTCTCACCTGTTCCTTTAGCTGAAAGGATTGTCGGCAGCCAGCAATTCCAGGCGGTGTCGCAGCTCTCGAATATAAGAATAGACGCGGAGAGTGTAACCGGGTCGTCTGTTTGGAGTTCTTTGTCCGCCCCCGAAGGATTGTCGGAACTGGATACCAGCCTCCCCAGTCGAAGGGGTAATCCGTTTGAATCATTTTAAAAAATGGACAGCCGCATTTTAGCAAATAAGCTTATTGAAAAAGCCATAATATCGGACGAACTGGCGCAAAAACTTTTAAACGAGTCGGCTGTAAGCGGCAAGTCTTTTGAGGAAATCGTTTATATGCGGCGTCTCGTCGATGAGGTCTCTGTTGCCGAAGCCAAGGCGGCCATATTGAACATTCCTTATAAAAAGATAGACGCAGCGTCAATCCCGGAGGACATATTAAAAATAATACCGGAGAATACCGCAAAGACGTATAGAATAGTCCCTATAAGCCTTTCTGAAGGAATGGCTGTTGTCGGGATGCTTAATCCCGATAACACTCAAGCTCAAGAGGCGCTAAGGTTCATTGCTAAGCAGAATAAACTGAATTTGGGGGTCTATATAATCACGCCAACCGATTTCGAATTAGTTTTACGGAGATACGCTCCTTATCAGAGAGAGGTCCAAGACGCCATAAAGTCGTTAAACATCAAGCCCGGGAGCGATAGCGCCGGACAAAGGATAGTTTCTCTTGACGAAACTGGAGCCAAAGTTGACGAGGCTCCGATAATTAAAATAGTTTCCTCGACTCTTAAAGCCGCCGTTGAACAAAAAGCGTCCGATATTCATATTGAACCGCAAAGAACAAGGCTGAGAATTAGGTTTAGAATAGACGGATCATTAAAAGAAGCATCCTCTTTTCCGCTTGAACTTTTACAGCCGGTAGTTTCGCGGGTAAAGGTGCTTTCCAATTTGAAAATAGATGAAACGCGCGTTCCGCAAGACGGAAGATTCAGAACAATAATTTTCGGAAGAGATGTCGACTACCGTGTCTCCACTTTACCGACTCCTTTGGGAGAAAAAGTGGTTATCCGCGTCCTCGATCCGATGGCTGGCCTAAAAGGGGTTGAAGATTTAGGCCTCGTCGGACAGAACGCAGAATGGGTCATTGAGGCTCTCAAAAAACCGTTTGGAATGGTTCTTGTAACGGGACCTACCGGATCGGGAAAGACAACGACTCTATACGCTTTTCTCCAAATGATAAACAGGGAAGACGTAAACATAATGAGTATGGAAGATCCGATCGAATATTTTGTCGACGGGGTAAACCAGTCGCAGATAAGGCCGGAGATAGGCTACTCTTTCGCAACGGGTCTCAGGCAGGCGCTCCGCCAGGATCCTGATGTAATAATGGTTGGTGAAATCCGCGATAATGAAACAGCCGGGCTTGCCGTTCAAGCAGCGCTTACCGGGCATATCGTACTCTCAACATTGCATACGAATAATGCCGCTGCCGTTGTCCCTAGGTTAATTGATATGGGAGTCGCTCCTTTTCTTCTTCCGTCTTCTTTGAATGTTATGATTGCGCAACGTTTAGTGCGGCGGCTTTGCGATAATTGCAAGAGGCCGGAAGACGCTCCGCCGGACATCCAAAAACTTATTGCCGGGGAAGTGGAGAAGCTCCCGGAATCTATGAAGAAGCAGATTCCTCCGCCGCCGTACCGCGTTTATAAGGCTCCCGGATGCGAAGAATGCAAAGGCAAGGGAGTAAAAGGAAGAATTGCCCTCTTTGAAGTGATGAAAATAACCAGGGAGCTTGAAAATATCATTGCTTCCGGCACTACGGAAGGCAGGGTGAAAGACGAAGCAAAAAGACAAGGAATAGTTAGCCTTAGGCAGGATGGAATAATTAAAGCATTAAACGGTGTTATCTCGATTGAAGAAGTTATTCGCGAAACGACGGAAACGCAATAATAGGGTACAATAATATCGCATATGACCGATTATAAGGAAAAGCTCAATCAACTTCTTCTCACTGCCGCAAGACAAGGGGCCTCCGACTTGCATCTTGCCGTTGGCCGGAGACCGACTTTAAGAATTGACGGCGTTCTCATAAGCCTTCAGCAAGAACCAATATTGACTCCCGAAGACACGCAAGCTCTTTCGACCGCCCTCCTCACGCCGGACCAGAAAGAAAAGCTTTTGAGCAATGGAGATGTCGATTTTACATATGCCTATGAAGACAAGGCCCGATTTAGGACAAATGTCTATTTTCAAAGGGGATTCTTGGCTGCCGCCTTGCGTTTGATTCCCGCGGACATCAAGACGATTGACGAGTTAAGGCTGCCTCCGATAATTCACGATTTTACGAAGTTGTCACAGGGATTCGTATTGGTTGTCGGTCCTGCCGGGCAAGGGAAGTCAACGACTCTTGCCGCGATGCTCGACGAGATAAACCACAAGAGGATGGATCATCTGATAACGATCGAAGATCCGATTGAATATCTTTTTGTTCAAGACAAGTCGATTATCTCCCAAAGAGAAGTTGCCACTGACAGTCCTGACTTTCATAGGGCTTTACGCGCCGTTCTTCGCCAAGACCCGGATGTTTTGATGATCGGGGAAATGCGCGATCAGGAATCCATCGCAACGGCTATGACGGCGGCGGAAACGGGACATCTTGTCTTCTCAACTCTTCACACCAATTCCGCTTCGCAGACAGTTGACCGCATAATAGACTCGTTCCCGGCCGAGCAACAGGATCAGGCTGCTTCCCAGCTTGCGGCGACGATTGTAGGAATAGTGTCGGAAAGGCTTGTTCCGAGAGTCGGCGGGGGACGCGTGCCGGCTTGCGAAGTGATGCTTGTGAATCCGGCAATAAGGAACCTCATCCGCGAAAAGAAATTTTTCCAGATAGATCTCGTTATAGAAACAAGCTTGCAGGACGGAATGATAACCTTAAACAGGTCCCTTGCCGATTTGATCAAAAATAAGGAAATATCAATGGAAACCGGCGAGTTGTATTCTCTCAATCCGAGCGAGTTGAGGTTGCTTCTTGAGAGAATATAATGGGGAAAATTCCAAATTCACAAAGAGAATGAAGTTTGAATATGAGGCTAAAAACCAACAGGGAGAAACGCAAGCAGGCATAGTGGAAGCTCCCGAAAAAGACGGCGCTCTTCGAATCTTGGCGGCGAACGGCCTTTTCGTTCTCTCAATAACTGAAGCAAAAGAAGAAGGAGTTAAAAATTTCTTGTTCCGCGCAATAAACAGGATATCCAGCAAGGACTTGATGATTTTTACAAGGCAGTTTTCGACTCTTCTCGGAGCGAGTGTTCCGTTGAACGTTGCGCTGCAAACTCTTGCGTCCCAAACTAAAAACGTTCTGCTTCGGGAAACGATTATGGAATTGCAGCGGGAAATAAACTCCGGACTGTCTCTCTCTCAAGCTATGGAAAAATACGGATCGATATTCAACGAATTTTACGTGAATATGATTCGTTCGGCGGAAGTTACCGGGCGCGTGGATGAGGTAATGGATTTTTTGGCCGACTATCTTGAAAAACAGGATGTTCTTTCTTCCAGGGTGAGGAATGCCTTGATCTACCCCGTCTTTATGGTTGTCTTCTTATTCCTCGCCGTCATATTTATGGCTGTAGCCGTTTTCCCCCAGATAGAGGACGTATTCAAGGAGCTGGGAACTTCTCTCCCTTGGATAACGAGAGCCATTATTTTCTTCGGAAAGTTCCTTATTCAATGGTGGTGGGCTGTTATTGCCGGACTAGCTTTACTTATAGGAATAATTGCCGACTATATACGAAGCAAGGAAGGAAAAGTACTGGTTGACGACTTATTGCTTCGTCTCCCGCTCTTCAATTCTATCTTAAAAAGGCTTTATATCGCGCGCTTTGCTGATTCGGTCGGAGTGTTGATCAAAGGAGGCGTAACGATAGTGCAATCTCTTGAGATATCTGCGCGGACGGTTGGAAGCGCGATCTACACCGAAATACTGAATGAATCAGCAGAAGACGTGAGAAATGGGGTGCTCTTATCGGTATCGATATCCAAATATTCAAATTACTTTCCGCCTCTTGTTTCCCAAATGATAGCGATAGGAGAGGGTACGGGACAGATTGAGCCGCTCTTAAATAAAGTATCGTCTTTTTATACCAGAGAGATAGACGGACTTGTCGGCAGTCTTGTCGAGCTTATACAGCCGATACTTATGCTTGTTATCGGAGTTGTTGTCGGCGTGCTCTTTGCCTCGATTCTCGTTCCTATATACGGGTTCGTGTCTACCAGCTTGCAGTAATATTAGAAGACTGGAGGACAAAGTGGATTCCCTTTTTATGCCGCTTTATGGTATAATTCCACCCGAAAGACGGTTAAAGTTATAAAAACAAAATGCAGCAACCTAAAACAAGCAGTTCCGTTTTAATTGAGAAAAAGGAAAGCGGTTTCACTCTCATTGAAATGGTTATTGTCATTGCCGTAGTAGGCATTCTTATGGGAATAGCTTTTAACGGCATAAGGGGCGTTCAATCGAGCGCGAGAGACACAAAAAGAGTCGCGGACTTACGGTCGGTCCAATCGTATTTGGAGTTGTATTTCAACAAATGCGGGCATTACCCGGGAGACGCCGCTTGCGGTGTCGCGCCGTTAAGCGGAACTTCCGGATACGCGAGTATGAAATCCGCCCTAGAAGGAAGTGTGGCTAATACTGGAGACATTCCTGACGATCCGTTCGCGGGGAGATCTTCCGGCGCGGTTCATTACGAGTACTATTCGGATTCCAACAACGAACTTTATATCGTGGGGGCGACAACGGAAAAAATTAAGCCGCGTGGAGGCTTTGAGAGCGGCTCTCCTTATGACTGCACGTCCGGCACTAAATATTGCGTTAGGAGTTAAGAAAAAAAAGTGGACATTATTTTACTTCCCATATTCCTCTTTATACTGGGGACGATCATTGGCAGTTTTTTGAACGTTGTCATATTAAGGTATGAACCTGGACGGCCGTTTATGGGCGCCCAGCTTTTCGGTCATTCTCACTGTCCTAAATGCGGCAGGGCTCTGCAATGGTATGAGCTCATCCCCGTTGTGAGCTATCTGATTCAGCTTGGAAGATGCAGGGGATGTGGCAAGCCTATATCTTTCCAGTATCCGACAGTCGAGATTCTAGGAGGAATCATCGTAGCCTCTTTCCCTTTTTTCGGACTCGCCACCCTTCCTTCGGTTCTTTGGATTTCAGCTATTCTCATACTGCTTACAGTATCGTTTATAGATCTTAGGCACCTTGTCATTCCCGATGGAGCGAATATACTCCTCCTGATTATAGGCGTGGCGCTGACCGTAATAGATTATCTCGGCATTAGCGGAAGCTTTTCTGTGATTAAGGGATCTTTTCTTGGCGGATATGCCTACATTTTCAGTTTTACCGAAAATGTATTGATTGCGCATATTGCCGCGGCCATTCTACTAGGCGCCATATTCTCCTTGATAATCATTCTTACAAAAGGAAAAGCGATGGGGTGGGGTGATGCTAAATTAGCCGCTATTATCGGCCTTATGCTTGGCTGGCCGGATGCCATTCTCGCTTTGATGATAGCCTTTATAGTCGGAGCGGCGGCGGGCATATCTCTTATGGCAACGGGAGTAAAGAAGATGAAAGACGCGCTTCCGTTTGGTCCGTTTATTTCAGTCGGAGTTGTAACAGTCATTTTCTTCGGGTATGAGATAATGTCTGCTTACTTTAAGTTCCTTAATTTGCTGGCATGAAAATGCTCCGAAATTATAAAGGCCTTCCTCTATTTGGAAATTATGAAACGGGGTTTACTCTTGTAGAGCTGCTCATAACAACGAGCATTATTATCCTGATGATGGGAACGGTAATAGGATCAGGGGCAATCAGGAGAACCCAATTTAACTTATCGATAAACCAAGAGAAGGTAAGATCCCTTGCTTCGAGGGCAAAATCGCTGGCGTTTAACAGCCTAGTGGAAGAGACTGCAGGCAATGGCGTTTGCGGATACGGAGTCCATATTGAACGCGATCAGGCGTTTATTTTTGCCGATAAGAGCGCCGATTGTTCCTCGAGCGACCGCATATTTTCTTTGGGGGATGAGGAGTTGATAGGAAGCGTGAATAAGGTAACGACCGACGGTGGAATGCATTTTTACGATATGTCTTCCGGCATTATTGATCTATCGCAATTCGGTGGAGCGGGAAAAATAGACGTTCTGTTCGTTCCGCCGGATCCGACGACTTATATAAACGGGAATCGGGCAGGAAACGCGGTGATAGGAGTGGCTTTTTCCGAAAGAGACTGGCGTAAGGTTATAATTGAATCAAGCGGACTGATAAGCGTCCAATCTTATTAATAAGAAAATGAACACGGATAAAGGACAAATATTGAATGAAGCAGCTATTGCAATGGGCGTGATAACGATTGGAATAGTGGCCGTGTTCGGATTCGTAACCAGAGCTATAAGCCAAGAGAGATACGTTGCCGACCAGGCGGCGGCCGTGAGCCTCTCCTCCGAAGGGGTGGAAATTGCGAAAAATATTCTCGACGCAAACGTTATCCAAACGCCTCCAAGGCCATGGAACGAGGGATTCAACGCGGGTTATTATGAGTTGGATTATAGCGACAGAGTATTACCCTCCTCGATAAGCCCCAACTATGAAGGATCATTTCCTTATGGATTGTCTTATCTTGGATTCCAAGATGGACGGTACGCTTACGGAGCGGGAGATTTATCTCGATTTGTAAGAACTGTTCGGGTAGAAAACGTTTCTTCCAGCCAGATAAGAATCACAAGCCGGGTGGATTGGAGGGGGCGCAACCAAAGGTTAAACAGCATATCGATTGTAAGCGATATGTTTAATTGGAGATAACATGAAAAAAAATCCAATTTCCAATTTCCAATTTCCAATAAAATCCCAAGGTTTCACACTGATGGAGCTTCTGGTTGCTTTGGGAGTATTTTCCATAATTATTACGGTGGCGACATCTATCTTTTTGGGAATTCTCCGCGACACTAGATTCATTTCCGCGCAAGCGTCGGCGATTGATAATACGAATCTGGCGATCGAGCAGATCGCAAGAGAAATAAGGACGGGAACCGGGTTCTTGAATCCCGATTCAGGAGCCACTAACAAAATCGAATTTACCAATTATCACGGAAATTTCACAAGATATTCTTTTGTAGAGTCAAACGGAAAAAAGAGAATAGCCAAGTGTGAAGGGGCGGAATGTTCCGGAAACGACAATCCAGGATCGTTTATAACATCCGAGGGGATTAATATTGATGGGTCTTTCAATGTCACGGACTTTACCGGAAGCGCCCAAGGGAAAACAATGCCTAGAATAACGATATCTGCCGGCGTCGAAGATGTGAGAGGAAATCATTTAGCCGACTTGCAGACAACAGTCAGTCCGAGGCTCTTATATTACAAATGATGGATATAAAAGAAATAAGAAGGATCTCCGGACAAACGATGATATTGCTTGTTATTGTCATTGCTTCAGTGGCTCTCACGGCCATGGCCTTGAGTAGTTTTATTGTTGTCTCACAGCTTAAGCAAGTAACTAATTCGCGTATGACCGGAGAAGCGATCTTTGCGGCTGACGAGGGCGTCGAGTGCGTCTTACTTCATGAGTTTAATTATCCCGTATATCAGTCAACCTCAAACAACGGAGGAGAGTCAGGATGCCCGACATATTCCGACGGAGAGGACGATTGCAGCGGACTGTGGAGCGGGGGCGAAGATGTTTGGAAGCCGATATCGGGAGGGGGCTCGTACAGGTTTAAATGCACGGGCCTTGATAGGACGAATAACGTAAAGACATTCCTCTCTGTTGGCAGAGATAAATCCGGCAAAGCGATAAGGGCTCTGGAAATAAGACTGACAAAGGAATGACTCCTTTAATTACCCTTGTTCAATGCGGCTGGTTTTTGTTATCATCAAAGGAATATGGAGCTTGAAGAAATCGGGAAACAGGCTGTGGCGGAAATAAAAGAAGCCAAGGATGCCGACTCTCTTGAGAAGATAAAAGTGAAGTACCTTGGGCGCAAGCAAGGAATAATTACGGATATTTTTAAGCGGCTTGCGGAAAGCGATCTTGAAGAAAAAAGAAAGAGAGGGCCGGTGGCTCAGCGCGTAAAATCGGACATAGAAGAAGCTATATCCGTGAGGACGGGAGAAATCAAGGGAAAAAACGAATATGTTGATGTTACGGTTCCTCCGAAAAGGGAAGAAACGGGACATCTGCATCTTGTGACGCAAGTGGAAAATGACATAAGAAGGATATTCGAAGGAATGAACTTCTCCGTCATAGACGGGCCGGAAATAGAAGAAGAAAAATACAATTTCGATAGCCTGAATATTCCTGCCGATCATCCTGCTCGAGAAATGTGGGATACCTTTTGGGTCAAACCTGTCTCGGCGTCAGGCGAAAAAAAGAGCAAGTATCTTTTAAGAACGCACACAAGCCCGGTGCAGGTAAGGTATATGGAACGCCACAAGCCTCCTTTTCAAATAATATCTCCTGGAAGGGTCTTTAGGTACGAAGCGACGGACGCGTCCCATGAAACAAACTTCCATCAGTTGGAAGGCTTGATGATTGGCCGCGGTATCTCGCTTGCCAACTTGAAATTTGTTATTGAGGAGTTTTTCAGAAGATTTTTCGAAGGTACGCCTGTCAAGGTGCAGTTTCGGTCCAGTTATTTCCCCTTTGTCGAACCGGGAGTCGAAGTTGATGTGAAACTGGGGGACGGCAAGTGGCTCGAGATGGCTGGAGCCGGAATGGTTCATCCGTCGGTTCTTAAGGCGGTGAAGTATGATCCGTCAAAATGGCAAGGATTTGCTTTTGGATTCGGTATAGAGCGCCTTATTATGGTCAAATACGGCA
>JAQTRD010000077.1 GCA_028711965.1 Candidatus Colwelliibacteriota bacterium
GGTTGTCGCGACAGTCGTTTTTCTCTTTTCGGAATCGGTTCCATTGCAATATGCCGGTATGCTTCTTTTGATTTTCACAATTGACCGGCTTGTCAACAGGAACAAGCCGATGAAGTCTTTAAAAGGTTGCCTGATAGCGGAAGAATAAACGCAGCCGATTATTTTTTGCCAAAAACAAAAGAGATAATATATTCGGCGGCCCAATCTTCCAATACTGACAAGACGGATATAGGCCTTGAAATAATAAAAAGGACAGCCGCTTTAAGAGGAATAAGAAAAGCGATAACCAGGCTGGGAATATCTCCTAATGAGTTTGAGCAGAAAGTCTCTGATCTAGTTCAGAAATCGCCGATTGGCGGCAGGCCGGACGCCATTCTGTCGGAAATGGCGGTTCAGGCTATGCATTCGGCTGTGAAAAGCGGAGAAGAAGGAATAACTAACGCCGATGTCTTCTTCGCTCTTCATAAGACGGGTAGCGAGGCCGTAAAGAGATTATTTTCCGTTTTTAACATAGACCCGGAAGATCTGGGGAAGGCGTTGCTTTTTGAAAAAATGTCCGAGGGTATGAAGAGAATACCGAAAACCACAGCCGGATTTGCCCATCGCTTTTTCGGTGATAAGAAAAGAAGCTCTCTAAATAGGGCTTGGACATCCAGGCCGACGCCTACTTTAGATATGTTTTCAACGGATGTTTCCGGCGCGGCTGTTTTGGGACAGGCTGGTTTTCTTGTTGGACACACTGAAGAATACGAAAGAATGGTTGATATATTATCCCGTCCAACGAAGCCGAATGTGATTCTTTCAGGGGACCCGGGGGTAGGTAAGAGCACTATCGTTGAACACTTAGCTTATAGAATGGCCAAGGACCGGGTTCCGGGATCGCTTTTTGACAAGCGTCTTGTGGCACTGGATGTGGGAGCGCTCTCTTCCGGAGCCGACCAGGCAGAACTGCAATCAAGGATAAATATAATCTTTTCCGAAATAAGAGCTGCGGGCAATATAGTTCTCTACATTCCGGAGATACACAACCTTTCAAGAACATCTGGAGAGTTTTTCTTGTCTGCCGCTAATATAATGCTGCCTTTAATTAGCGCTGACGACTTTCCAACAATTGGCACGACCTATCCCCAGGAATTCAGAAGATTTATAGAAAGAGACAGCGCTTTTATGGGCGCTTTTGAAGTAATACAGGTGGATGAGCTTACGGAATCGGAAGCGGAAGAATATCTTGTCTACGAGAGCATAATTCTCGAGAAGAGTTGGAGAACAACTATATCCTTCGAGGCTATCAAAAAAGCTGTTTATCTGGCAAAAAAATATTTCCATCAGAGACCGTTGCCTTCATCGGCGGAAGACATTTTGAAAGAGGCTCTTACCGAAATGGGTCGCAGGGGGGATAAATTACTTGATGCCGAAGACATAATAACCATTGCCGAGAGGAAGGTTAACGTTCCTATTCACCAAGCCGGAGCGGAAGAGGCGAAGTCTCTTCTTAATCTGGAAGATAAGATTCATGAAAAGCTTATTGACCAGAACGAGGCTGTTTCTGCCGTTTCCCGGTCTCTCCGCGAATATCGAAGCGGACTTAGCCGGCAAGGAGGGCCGATCGCCTCTTTTCTTTTTGTAGGGCCGACTGGAGTAGGTAAGACTGAACTAGCTAAGTCGCTTGCGCGGCTTCAATTCGGTTCGGAAGAAATGATGGTTCGCTTGGATATGTCTGAATATCAAGAGAAGGACAGTATTAGCCGACTTATCGGATCGGCTGACGGACGGATATATGGAAACCTTTCGGAAGCGGTTCTTGAAAAACCGTACAGCCTAGTCTTACTCGATGAATTTGAGAAAGCAAACGCAGATGTCTTGAATCTTTTCTTGCAGGTATTCGATGACGGCCGACTGACAGACGGATTAGGGCGGTTTGTCGATTTCCAAAATACAATTATTATATCTACCTCGAACGCCCAATCGGACTTTATAAAGTCTTCTCTTGAAGAAGGAAAGAAGATTGACGAGATTTCCACTGAAATCAAAAAGAGACTTACTGAACAATTTCGCCCGGAGCTGCTTAACCGCTTTTCTGAAGTGATTGTTTTTAAAACTTTATCGGAAGAAGACATCCTTGCAATAACAAAGCTTCAGATGAAGGGAGTGGCGGCAATTCTCGCGGAGAATCAGGGGATAGACGTTGAGTTTGACGACGCCACCGTGGCTCTTGTTGCAAAGGAGGGTTACGACCCGGTCTTCGGAGCAAGGCCTTTGCGGGCGGCGATATCAAAACTTATAAAAGATCCGCTCTCGGAAAAGATTCTTTCGGGCGAGATAACTCGCGGATCAAAGGCAATCTCTTCCATTGAAAACGGAAAAGTCCAGTTTACTGAAGCGGGAGAATAGACAGGGCCGCCTGTCTGGCAGATGTTGTGTTATCATAAGAATATGAAAGGCAATATATGGGATTCGATAATAAGCAATAAAGTTGTCAGAAATTTTATTATTTGCGATCTAGCTCTTTTTGGCGGCTGGGGACTCGTATCGCCTTTAATGTCTATTTTTATAATCGAGAGAGTAAACGGAGCCACCCTTGTCACGGTTGGAGCCGTAGCCACCGTTTATTGGGTTGTCCGTTCTTTAGTAGAGATGCCGATAGCTTTCATTATCGAAAAGACAGAGTCGGAGAATGACGATATGTATGTTCTTATTTCTGGAATACTGCTCGTATCCGTGTCAGCCCTATGGCTGAGGTTCGTGGACACCGTCCCCGAGCTTTTTATCTATTATGTGGTTCATGCTATCGGATTCGGTCTTTATTCTCCCGCTTGGTCGGGTATATTTTCGCGCCATATAGACAAGAATAAAGCGGCTTTTAGCTGGTCGCTTGACCACACTGTTCTGGGTATTGCGACCGGAATAACCGGATTGATCGGCGGATGGATGGCTCAAAGATTCGGCTTTAACGCCATATTTTTAGCTA
>JAQTRD010000078.1 GCA_028711965.1 Candidatus Colwelliibacteriota bacterium
ATATTGCCAGCGGAAGACTCATGAAACTTATCATCCAGAATCTTGCAATTGAATACGAGGATAGGAAAGAAGGATCCGCCTCTTCGGCGGGTAAACCTGCCTCTTCGGCGGACAGGGAAACGATCCTTTTTCTCCACGGGTGGCAGAGCGATATGCGGACATTTGACGGATTAGCCGCCTCTTTGGCTTCGGGAAGAAGAATTGTGAGATTAGACCTTCCGGGATTTGGCAAAAGCGAGAGGCCGAAAAAGCCTTGGAACTTAGGAGACTATGTCCAATTCGTGAAGGACTTTATCCAAAAGATAGAGATAAATCCCGATATCCTTATCGGCCACTCATTTGGCGGACGCATTATCCTTAAGGGAGAAGGCGAAGGGATATTAAAGGCGCAGAAGAATATTTTAATCGGCGCGGCTGGCGTATCCCAGAGAAACAAAGCGCGCAACACATTCTTGAAAGTTCTTGCCAAAATATTCGGGCTCGTATTTTATATTCCGCCCCTAATATTTTGGAGGGAAAAGATAAGAAGAAAACTATATGACGCGATAGGAAGCGGATACTATAATGCTGGAACGCTCAAAGAGTCGTTCGTCAAAATAATATCCGAAGATCTTAGCGAACAGGCGAAGAAAATTCCGGCACCCACTCTTCTTATTTGGGGAAGGGAAGACAGCGAGACTCCGCTTTCTGACGGGCAGAAATTATCGCATCTTCTCCTGCAATCTAAGCTTCTAGTATTTGATGGCGGGCACTTTATACACCAAGAGAAATCGAAAGAGGTGATTCAAGTAATAAAGGAATTCATATGATCGAGGCATTCAAAAAATGGCTTTCCGCCTATAATATCCGCTATCCGCGCTCAATCGCCTATATGCTTCAGGCGAGCGAGTACGATATCCACGAATATGCCTCGTGGCTAAGGAGCGTCAAGGACTTTTCGGCCGTGGAAAAGCGGAAGCGCTTCGAGCCGACAGCAAAAGGAATTGCCATGCTTATTATTGGCTGGCTTATCGTCTTTGCTTCGATAGGGAAGGCGTCATTCCTTCTCTGGTGGATCAGCGGCAATGTTAAATATCTTTTGGCGGCCGCCATTGTCATTGCTCTGCCTTATATCGTCTCTTACGGGATAATTATTCCGCTTATCGTTATAAAAGCCGTTCAAGTTCCCATTGAGGCGATAATAATCGCGCAGGCAAAGAAAATAATAAAGAGACACCCAGCCGTTAAAATCGGAATCGCGGGAAGCTTCGGAAAAACGACAATGAGGGAGATATTAAAAGCCGTTCTTTCTGAAGGAAAAAAAGTTGCGGCTTCTCCCAAGAATTACAACACGCCTCTGGGGATAAGCCAGTTCGTGAAATCGCTCAAAGGAGACGAGGAGATTTTGATATTCGAACTCGGAGAATACTACCCGGGAGACATCAAGCGGCTTTGCGAACTAACGCTCCCCGACATAGGGATTATTACGGGCGTGAACGAAGCGCATCTCCAAAAATTCGGAACAATTGAAAAGACGAAGGCGACTATTTTTGAAATTGCCGATTATCTGGGGGATAAGCCCCTGTTTGTGAACGGCGAGAATGATTATGCGCGGGAGGAGCTTCGGCCGGGGCATATTCTCTATAGCCGAAGACAAGTTGGCGGCTGGAATATAAGGAATGGAGAAAGCAATCTTACGGGAACGGCTTTTACGATGGAGAAGGAAGGAAAAAAGATTGAACTTAAATCGAGCCTTTTAGGACTTCATCAAATAGGACCGCTTGCGGCGGCGGCCCGCATAGCGATGGATTTGGGCCTGTCGGCGGAAGAGATAAGGCAGGGGATAGGAAAGACGAGGCCCTTCGACCACCGGATGGAGCCTAAGCCGGGTGCCGACGGCGTCATAACGCTTGATGACAGCTATAACGGCAATCCTGACGGAGTTGCGGCTGTGATTGAGTTTCTGGCGTCTCTTGAAGACAAAAGGAGAATATATGTCACTCCGGGACTCGTGGAGATGGGCTCCAAAAAAGAAGAAGTGCATAAAAGAATCGGACAAAGACTCGCGGAAGCGGGGATCGAGAAGGTAATTCTCACAAGGAATTCCGTAACGCCTTATATTGAGGCGGGACTGAAGGAAAAGAACTATAAGGGAGATATTGAATGGTTCCCAGACGCCCTTGCCGCCTTTGCGGCTCTGCCGTATCTCACGGTAAAAGGCGATGTCGTCCTCTTGCAGAACGACTGGCCGGATCAGTACAGATAATCCCGTCTATGACGGGATAATTTCCAATTTCCAATTTCTAATTTCCAAGCATAAAGGGTAAAATGACTTTATGAAAAAGACTATTGCCGTTATTTTCGGCGGAAGGAGCGCCGAGCACGACGTTTCCATTATTACCGCCCATATACCGATTATCCAATCGCTTATGGCAACGGGGCAATATGACGTAGTACCGATTTACATTGCGCGGGACGGATCGTGGTATTCCGACAAGCGGATGAACGATCTCAAATATTTCAGCGACGACGACTTCAAGGCGCGGATTGGAAGCCAGAAGAAAGTAAGAATCCTTTTTGACGACGGCCTTAAAATAGTATGGCCGGGCGCGATTTCCAAGCCTGTAAAGATAGATATCGTTTTTCCCGCGATGCATGGCACTTACGGAGAGGATGGGAGCCTTATGGGGCTTTTGCGGATGGCGAACGTTCCTTTTGTAGGCTGTGATCTCTTTGCTTCGGCAGTTTCGATGGATAAGGTTACTACGAAGCAGATTATCTCGACTGAAGGGATACCCGTTGTGCCTTATGTGTGGTTTACGAAACACGATTGGGAGACGAAGAAGACGGCTCTCAAAGAAGATATAGACAAGTTGAGCCGGCCGGTATTTATAAAGCCGGTGCATCTCGGATCGAGTATCGGGATCGTAAAGGCAAAGACCCAGTCAGAAATAGAGAACGGGATAGAAGTTGCTTTCCACTATGATGA
>JAQTRD010000079.1 GCA_028711965.1 Candidatus Colwelliibacteriota bacterium
ATTTTACCTGCGCTCTGCCGTTTTTCGGCATATTTTCCCCTTGATACGGTTAATCAATTAACAAAACAAAGCATATCACAAAAGAAAAGGTTTGTCAAGGGTATTTGATACGGTATGATACGGTAGAATATTGAAAAATTGGTATATTACAAAATAAAATTTTCTTTTTGAAACCGGTTAACAAAATAAAAATTTTTATTCGTTCGAGGTTGACGTTAGGTAATTAATATGATATATTTTTTCTATGCGCTGCAAAATATGTCAGAATGAATTTGTTCCTGATAAATATCATCCTAATCAACAGTCTTGTTCTTCTCCGAAATGCCAAAAAGAGCGGCAGCTTCAGAATGAGCGGATCTGGAGATCGAGGAACCCTAATTATTTCAAATGTTTGGGGCAGGAAAGCGCTTGGAAAGAAAGCAGGTACCGTTATAACAAATTGTGGCGGGTTACACACAAAGACTACTTAAGGAATTATGAAGATTCCCACCGGCAGCAACGCAAGGAGTATATGCGTGAATACATGCGTAGGTATAGAGGAGCTAAGATTGTTGAACAAGCGGTGTGATTTTGCGCGAAATATGTTAACAGAGACAAAACTCGGTTTTAAAAGCTTGACAATTAATTATATAATATATATACTTTACATGGAATGAAGTGTAAAAATTTAACGGGTAAAACCGATTTTTTTTAAGGTTTATTATTAAAAAGTTTAAGAAAGCTTTGTAAGTCTCTTTAACCGAAAAAGGCAAATCCGCTGTAAAGCGGAGGCGCAAAGCCACGGGTCCTACGAGAAATTGGGACAATAAATTTTTGGTTATATTTATTGTTTGGGATAGCCGGGTTACCGAAAGAAAGGTAGTCCGGTTTTTTTATTTTATGGGTATGTAGCTTAAGAGAAAAACAATTTAAGTTATATACTCAAAATTATCCCCACGAAGGGCAGGGGTTAAAAGACACTAATATGAATAATTGGAGAGAGAAACTCTGGTTGAAATTTGTAGCCGTGACTCTGTGTGGGGTATTTCTGTTTACGGAAGTAACCTGGGCAGCAAGAGCGGATATAACCGTATCATTACCTCATGATACGGTTCCTGCAACTCGAAATCAGATTCCTCAAGCAGAGATCAGTAATTTTATCTCCGATATTTTACATGATTTGACCTCTTTTTTAGTTCCTTCCGCATATGCGGCACAAAAAGATCCGTATTCAGTAATGGAGAGCAGTAAAAAAGACTCGAGTGGTTTTGTTTCCATTCGAGGTTGGAAAAAGCTATTTGAAAGTGAGATGGTTAAAACCGTATCAAATGATGATTCTGATTTAACCGCCGCAAAGATTTCCGCTGATGTTTCTACCGATAAAGTGGCTGATACGGTTAGTGATACGGTTAAAAATAGCCAAGCTGAAGATTCTCAACCTTTATCATGGAATAAGCAAACTCTTAGTGCGCAAAATTTGTTTAGTAATCAAAATGACGCAAAATTTATTTCTTCGGGAAGCAGCAATGTTGTTAGTAGTATAATAAGTACGTTATTTAAAAATAGTGCGGTGGTTGAAAATTTTAACGCTTCTATTTCTACAGGAGGAAGTGATCAGAAAAGCTTCAGCAATGTCGCCGATACAGTTGATGTAAACCCTTTTGAAAGCAGCGGCCAAACGGTATTTGCCCAAAATAATGTGGTAAGTTCAGTTGTCCCGCAAATTAATACCGACGGCAGTAACGGCTCCAACACGGTTTTAAATAAAGGAACACCGATTCAGGCAAGCGCAGATGTAGATGTAAACGATAATAGCAATAATAATGGCAGTGGGACGGTAGTTGTTCCTTCAAAAGCCGTAAAAACAGTTCAATCGAACACTAAGTTAACGTCCCAGTCTGATAAACTCCGAACGGGATCTTTAAACTCGGGATCTGCGGTTGTCGCTTCGACGACTGACCCGGAAGCAGCCACAACCAAAGTTGAAAGCGTGAAGAATCCCGCTTCGGTTAAAATACAGATTAGTGACAGCAAAGGAAATGTTACGGTTAACGGTCAGACGGTAACAACGACAGATTCTAAAACCACCTCAACCAATATTCAGGTTAAACTTGATAATAATTCCCAGGAAACAGTAAACCCCAGTGTTGTTATAGATAATAAGGGGGGGATTGGTAACAACATCCAGGTTTTAAGCAATCAGGCGGAAGTGCCTGCCCAGGCGGCAACCGGAGTGGAGAATCGAAGTGATTCTCAAGGTAAAGCCGCGGCAGAGTCACAAGTTACGCAGGCTCATACCGGCAGTGTGATTAGGGTTGAAGGGGTAGATTCCCGGACAAGCCAGGCAATTACAGCGGGCAGTATTAATAAGGATACGGATATTCAGACGTTGAAATCTTATAGCGAAACCGGTGCTCAGGATGCTGTTTCGCAGAAAAGCGGCGAGTCGTATAGTTTCGTGCGCTATATTAAGATGCCCGAGTTAAACGGAGCAGTAATTCCGGGTGGATATCGTCAGCCTGCAGAAACAAGTACCGGCAACACATACAACAGCGGGAGTTATAATAATAAGACCCAGAATGATAATGTCGGCGTACTATCAGATATTGAGAATACAAATATAAAAGAGAGTTATTCTATAATAGAGAATACCGATGATAAGATAGAGAATCTATGGAAGACTCAGCCCCCAACCGGTCCTCCAAAGGCATCAACGGAAAGAAAACCCTCTTTCTGTTGTCCTTCCAAAGATCAAACCGTATCATCGAATGCAGCAATAACCGTATCAAGCTCAAAAGTAACAAGCAACCAAGCAACATCAAAGCTTTCCGATTCTAATCAAACTCCTAATAGAATCCATAACGATTATTTTAGTCAGCCTATTCGCGGGCCTGGAACAGAAGAAGCTAATTGCGCCGCCCAAGCTTTATCCTCTTATTTAGGCATATCTAACGAAGAAGCAGTATCTCTCCTCAAACAGTACTCAAG
>JAQTRD010000080.1 GCA_028711965.1 Candidatus Colwelliibacteriota bacterium
ATATGTCTTCAGCACTTCAATAGCGTTGACAGCAAATCGGTATCCCTTTATCTCAAAAAGCTTAAAGAAAAAGGGATCCCTCTCGGTCGAATTTCGGACGCACTAGCGGCCGCAAATATTGGCTGAATCGTAAGAGGCGTTTATAGCGCCTCTTTTTTTATTCTCCGACTATGAATCGCATCCTTTTCTCAAACTCTTTCCGGCTGAATTTTTGAGATCCGGCTGAAACAACTGTCGGATTGAAGTTTATTTTTTCAAATTTTGAAACGGCATCAATAAGCGCTTCGGGAGACTGTTCGTTAAATAAAATTCCGTTTTCTCCGTCGGTTACCATTTCTTTCGCTCCGGCGGCATTAAATCCAATAACCGGCGCTCCGCACGCGAGAGCTTCGGCTGCAACAAGGCCGAAGTCTTCTATTTGGGGAAAAAGAAAAGCTTTGGCTCCGCGATACAATTCTCTTAACTTTTCAGGGTCGTGCACAAATCCAGTAAACTCAATGCGCGGGGACTTGGCTATAAACTTCAACCTCTCATATTCCCGCCCGTCGCCGACTATCTTGACCGGCAGGTCTAATTCATTAAATGCTTTTACGACAATATCGAATTTTTTATACGGGATAAAACGGCCAATAGCAAGATAATATTCTTTCTTAATCTCCTTATCAGGACAAAAAAAGTCGGTATCGACCGGGGGATAGATGACGTCCGAATCGCGTCCGTAAAATTTCGCGACTCTTTCTCTGGTGTATTCGGAATTTGAAATTATGATATCTGGCTTTCGTCCCGTCTTTCTGTCCCATTGTTTCATTGCCCATGTTGCCGGACGGGAAAGGGTATAGAGAGGCTCGGGAAGAAAATCTTTGAGATGCGTTTTAGGGTCCCAAGCATAGCGAAGCAGAGCGTTGCAATAAAAAATATGGCGCGCCCCTTTATGGCGCATTGCCTTCCCGAAGCCGACAGAATTAGAAATCACGACATCATATCCGTCTCCTAAATTAATTGATCGCGCGGCAAGAGGCATTAGAGGTATGAATGCCCTATGTCTCTTCCTTATGAATCCGTTGTCGAGAAAGCTTGTTTTTACGACTCTTCCGGCGAACCTTCCGTTCATCGAGTCCTTGTCATAAAAGAGTGAATATATCGGAGCTTCGGGGTACATTTCTGAAAATGTCTCAAGAACCCGTTCGGCGCCCCCAAATTGATTCAGATAGTCGTGAGTTATAGCGATGTTCATCCGAAGATTTTACTGTATAATCCATTTTAACAGATGAGAGAGAGCTTGTCTTATCCTTTTTGGAAGAGATTAATCGATGTGACGGGAGGAATCGCGGGCATCGTATTTTTTTTACCCTTCTTTCCGATAATAGCTTTAGCCATTAAGATTGACAGCAAAGGACCGGTTTTTGTGAAATTAGACCGCATATCTTCCGGCAGGACGATAAAGGTGTATAAGTTCCGATCGATGGTTGAGAAGGCGGAGGAAGAGAAAAGCAATCTTCTCCATCTCAATGAAAGAAGCGACGGAATATTCTTTAAGATAAAGAAAGATCCGCGGATAACCCGAACAGGACGGGTGCTTCGTAAGTTCAGGGTGGACGAGATTCCTCAGCTGCTGAATGTGGTAAAAGGGGAGATGGCTATTGTCGGTCCGAGACCTCATGAACCCGGAGAAATAGCCAAATATCCGACCGAATTTACCCATATACCCGGCTTTCGCGCCGGAATGACGGGAATGTCCCAAATATCGGGCGCCTCTTCTCTTAAATGGAGAGACGAACTTACTCTAGATGACTTCTATATTGCTAATTTATCTTTTCCGCTCGATCTCAAGATAATCCTGAAAACGATATTTATATTTATCTCTGATCCGACGGGAGTATAAGGAAGTTCGATCGCTTCGCTTGCGGGAAGTGTGTGAGTTGATGGAAATGTAATAAATAAAGCAATTCCACACTTTCTGCAATTCACACTTATTGGTATAATTACGGGAACTTATATTTAGCTATGCCTTGGAGAAAAAAGAAAGAGCCTGAAAAAGAATTCAGAAGAAAGAACATATCTCCTGTTCTGGCGGATGTAAAACATCCGTCTGTTTCCCGCTTTTATTCTCCTCATAGTCTTCTCTCTCCTGCCTCCAAAAAAAAGACAAAGAAAGAGGAGATTAATAAGACAAGAAGGCCTAAAGAAAGAAGCGCGCCCGTTGCTTCCGTCTTTCGAAAGCCGAATCTTAGTTTCGAATTGACGTCTGTTTCTGCGTCCAGAAAAAGGAGAGAGACGATGAAAATAGCCGTGCCGGCGATGATTGTGACGTTAGTCCTTTCAGGGGTTCTTCTATGGAAATTAAAAGAGAACATAGTATTTTCGGCAAAAGCCCTTCTTAATAATTTCCAGTCTGCCGTACAGGCTGCGAAAGCTTACGACATCGATGGATTAAGAAATGATCTCTATTCGGCTGACGGAAACATAAAGGATATAGAAAAAAATACGGCTTTCCTGAAGATCATTCCTTTTTTGAAGCAGATCCCGGCGTTCGCCTCCACTATTAAGAATATGAACGATTCCGCTTTTAGCGTCATATCTCTTACGGATGAACTTAAAAATAACGGTATGAATTGGATATGGAATGACGGCCAAAAGCTGCTTTCGACTCTTAAGAAAATACGATCCGCAGCCGATGATATATCGACATTCGGAGGACTAGTTCGGAATAAAATGGCGTCTCTCGGAATGGCAGACGGTTTTTCCGGAAACTATCTCTCTGTCCAATCGGAGCTGTACGGAGCAACGGGACTGCTCGACGGAGTAATCTCTCTTCTCGAAGGAGAGAGTTACTTTACCGTGTTCTTTATGAATGATTCCGAGATGAGACCGACGGGAGGGTTTATTGGAAGCTATGCTGTCCTTAAGCTGGCCAACGGGGAAATAGAGGATATCTCGGTAAAC
>JAQTRD010000081.1 GCA_028711965.1 Candidatus Colwelliibacteriota bacterium
TCTGTAAGCTCATTTTTACCTACATGTAAGCCATTTGTTTCTGTGTCGCACACATAGTATTCCATTGTCCCACCTTTGATACGAGAATAGTTTCATAACTGTTCCGGCGATATAAACGGCCAGAGATTTGATTCTTGTTTTGTGCATTTTGGGTTTAGAAACAAAGGTTAGAGTTCCTTTCCCATCTTCCACGAGTTTTGCTGCTTCTTTTTCATCGATTGCAAGAACTTTATATTTCATTGTTATTGGGGAGACAATATCAATAACAACATCGTAATATTTTTTTACAGGAGGTTTTTTTGAAGTTTCTTGTGTCATATTTCTCTGCCAATTGTTTCGTAGATTAGTATGGATGCCAATCCTTTTATTCTAGAAGATTCAGAACCCGACAAATCTAAAGATGTAAGTAATTTAGATGAAACTCCTCAATGGCCTGTTAAAAATCCTTCTGGGTTTTTAGGGGAGTTTGGTCAAGGTGATAAAAGGCATCGAGAAGGAAAATCTAAAGAAGAACTTAAAATGTATGGTGGTCATAGAGGAACTGATGTCGCCGCTGAAAAAGGTACTCCAGTTTATCCAATGCTCTCAGGAATAGTTAAAAAAATATATAAAACTTATAAAGGCGATACTCAAAAACAAGGAAATATGGTCGTGGTAGATCATCCAGATTTTGGCGTAGTAACAAAATATATGCATTTAGATTCTATTACTACATCTCCAGGACAAGAGGTAACTCAAAATACCCAAATAGGAACAGTTGGAGCTACTGGAAATGCAAAAGGTACTCCTCCACATGTCCATTTTGAATTAGAAAAAAATGGAACATCAATAAATGCAAGAACTTATATCGAAGGAAAAAAATCTTTAGAAAAAAAACTTGCCACAACAAGAAATATAAGAAAAAAAATGTTAAATGAAATTATAAAAAAAGCAAATAAAGCTTGGGAAGACGAAGATTAATCTTTTTCAATTTCTTTTTATTCCTCTTTCTGCTCTTTTCCATCCTCTTCCAAACCTTGCATAACGAACATAGAATCGTATTTTATTTTTCCACAAAAAGAACAATTCTCATTATATACTTCAAATAATCCAAGACTCTTACCACAATTTGGACATTTTATAAAAGCTCGCTTGCTTAGTAAAAGTTGTACTATGGCTGTAAATAATGTCTCGCTTTTTTGTTCTGACATGGATCCTTATTTTATATGCCTTCTCATTGCTAATAAGAAAATATCTATTTGAATCAAAAAATAGGAAATCTTATGTATAAATATGTAGCAAAAGACGGTAATTTTAAAACAATAGCCGTAGAAATAGAACATAATCAAATAAGTGCCTTAGAAGGTGGGGGTGATGGTTATTATTATCACCTATCTGAAGATGGTTATAATTTTGTAAAAACCGCTCAAGAAACTATGCCACAAGCTGATGGATATTTATTATATTCATCTATTACTGGAACTCCGTATTGGGCCGAGCAAGAAGAGGCAATTGTTGATCATGCTTTGTTGTCAAATATTCAAGGAGGCTCTTTTGCAGAAGGATATTATCATTTTACCCAACAAGAACACGAATGGATTGTAGAAGCATATACCGATGGTTATTGGGATGTATCGAAAGGTGGTACAGGAATAACTTCTTATAGCCCTGGAGATATAATTTATGCTGATTCTGCTTTAACTTTAACAACGCTTCCTATAGGGTCTGAAGATCAAATATTAAAAGTAATAGGAGGCGTTCCATCTTGGCAAACTTTAGTAATTTCAACAACCCATAATAGTTTAGAAGGGATTCAAGGTGGAGAAGTCGATGGATATTATCATTTAACTTCTTTAGAGCATACTTGGTTAACTGATGGATCAACTTTAGGTTATTGGGAAGAAACAAAAGGAGGAACAGGAAACGTCTCTTATGTTGCTGGTGATATTTTATATGCTGATGGAGCCAATTCTTTAGCGGCATTACCAATAGGAACCGTCGAACAAGTATTACAAGTGGTTGGATCAGCTCCGTCTTGGCAAACATTGATTCATAATAACCTATATGGACTTCAAGGTGGAGAGGTCGATGGGTATTATCATTTAGAGTTTGGAGAACATACCTGGCTAACTGATGGATATAATTTAGGATACTGGGTAGAATCTCAAGGTGGCACAGGTGAAACGTCTTATAATCAAGGAGATATTCTTGTTGGTGATGGTAGTAATGGTTTAACTGTACTTCCAAAAGGAATAGATGGTTATCAACTTACTGTTGTTGGAAATTCTTTGGATTGGACGCCCGGCTATTATAATGTTGTTTTTGTTGGTAAGGTTGGTTCTGTATCCTCTTCTCTTGATGGATATATGTTGTCAAATTTAGCAATAAGTTCTACAGAAGATTTTCCAGCCTTTTTGGTTCCAATAAAATCAAAAGTCAGAGGATTAAGAGTTAGAATGGCCCAACCACCAGGAGCAGGTGAAGATGTTATTGTAACTGTGAGAAATGCTGAGACAGATACCGAATTAACTGTTACAATTGTTGATACAGATATTACTGGAACAAATGTTACTTCTACAATAGTTGTTAATCCAGGAGCTTATCTTACTGTAAGAATAGAAACGTCAAGCGGGGCAACTGTTGAAGATATTTCTGCTTCATTTTTATTATATCCTGATAATTCTATAGCATAAGGCAAGATGTATAGATTAATAGCAAAAGACAATATACTTAAAACAGTTTTAGTAGAGCTTGAACACAATGATACCAGCAATATACAAGGCGGAGATGGTTACTCTTATTTCCATTTGTCTGAAGATGGATATAGTTTTGTTCAACTTTCTGCTTTAAATGCTCCAAGCGCTGATGGGTATTTATTATATTCATCTATTACTGGCACACCAATATGGACAGAGCAAGTCGATGTTGTTGCTGAACATAATT
>JAQTRD010000082.1 GCA_028711965.1 Candidatus Colwelliibacteriota bacterium
AGGAGCGGATTTTCCTTTTTATATAAGGGGATAGTTCTTAAAGGCTGTTCCCGGTATGTTATGTCGCAAAAGGTGCATTATGCGACATATCATAATTCTCTAGCCCTGCTTTGAAGGGTTGCCCCCTATCCCTATTTTCTTCTCTATTTTTCGGGCGATGATTCGAGCAAAGAAGAATATTGAATATAAGATGGATATTAAAGCAAGATCTTGTGAAATATCATCAAGATAAGAGAGGCAAGGTCTGATAAAAGAGCCTAACGGCGTTAACTCGCACGGAAGGACCCAGAAATCAGTGGGAGGACAATCCCAAATGATCCCAAAGACATTCCAATCAATGGATTTAAGAATAAGGATAATGCCCCAAATGACAATTTGGATGATTAGGAATCTTTTTGTCCTCTTATCCAGCTTAACCATAATTAGCCAATCTTTGTCATCCCCTCTTTAATTAGGTTGATGAGTATCTGAAACCCCTGAACGATTATACCTAGTACTGATTTAAGAATAGGAACCATTGCGTGTCCGAGGCTTTCAATCGAATCAATCAATTGTTGAAAAGCGCTGTTTTCCATTAGCTTGATTATAACACAAAGGATATCCCCTATTAAGAGAGGTTTATTTTTCAGAAGATAAACGATTATATATTTCTACCTCGTTTTCCCAAACATTCCACGCGGGGTCGGTTTTAAATTTTTGTTCGTGACCCAGGTGGTCGGTGAATCCCTTCACTCTTTCAAGCCAAATATAACCGGTGCCGAGTTTGCCTCTTTCCCACTCGGCATCTTCCAAAAGATCATTAACCGCATCCATCGGCTCTTTTTCCGCGCATTCAAGCTCAACGATTGTGCCGACATTTTGGACGTCATCAATCATAATCTCATTTCCTTTACCGTCATTAAACAAAATTCTTGTTTTTGAAAGGATCTGTTCTCCTTGAAACCCGTTTCTTATAAAAACATCTTCGAGGCTTTTTCCGTCGGAAACCGATCTAGGATCGTCATTTATCCCGACTCGATCAAAAATAAGATTAAGATTTTCTTTTGTCCCTTCGTTGCAAGGTATGCGACCTTCAATCTCTTCAACATAGTGACTGTCGCTTCTTATAGGGACGCAAAAGACTTTTTTAAAAGCAAAGGAATGATCCTTGCCGTCAACTTGTCTTATGCGCAACGAGGCGACATTTTTATATAGCAGCCAGTCATCCGTATCAAAATAGTTATCGCGCTGGACGGTTTCGGATATTTTTTCAAATCCCCGACTAGTTATTCTGGCGATAAAATCATCAAGAGGAATAGTTAAATTAATTTTTATTTCCTTTTCTTGCGCCATTTGATTAGTAGTAATCAGCCGGGTTCATTGTCGTTCCAACGGGAACAGTACCCGCTCCGGCGAATTTCTTAAGCTCCATAGTCTGGTAAACGCCGAAATGCAGATGGGCGCCGGTAGAGTAGCCGGTGTTGCCCGAGTAGCCGATAATTTCGCCCTTAGTCACCGACTGTCCTACGGAAACAGATTGCCGCGAAAGGTGGGCGTAGAGCGTATAGAAATTGTCAGTGTGTTTTATGACTATATATTTACCGTACTGCACCCTTCCGTTATCTCCGACGGCGACAATTCTTCCGTCTGCCGCGGCAAGGAGGGGCGTGCCGATGGGCATTCCGTAATCCATTCCGTTATGGAACTTTGTCTTATACGCCGTTCTCGCGAATGCCGTATATCCGTACTCTTGCGTCAGCGGGCGCGCGCCGCTAAACGGTCTAGAAAGGAATCCTCTTCCCGGAGCAAGGGAGGCGTTGAAATTTTTACGGAGAACTTCTTCAAGCTCCCCTATCTCGGCGTCTATTTCGCGTTGTTTCTTTTCCAGCTCCGACAATTGCTTTTGATATGCCGATTCTTGGTTCTTCGTCTGTTTGAGAAGGCTCTGCTTATAAGTCTTTTGGTCTTCGACGATGTATTTGCGGTTTTTAAGGTTGGCGCTTTCGTCTTCTAATTCTCCCTTTTTATCTTCACTCGTCTTAATTGTAAGATTGATGTCCTCCGTCAGCCCTTTTAATTCGACAACGTCCTCCGAAAGGCTGGCTTGGAGCTGGTGAAGGCGGCTTATTTCGGTGACGGAAGAAGACAGGTCTGCTCCCTTTAAGAATATTTCAAGTACTCCTTCCTGTTCTTTTTGGTTTATGGAGCGTATCAAGGAAGCGATGCTTTCTCTCTTTTCCTTTATTTTTACCTCTGTATCGGAAAGCTTGTTTCCCAAGCCTTCTATTTCGAATCCGAGCTTAGAGATGTTTATTTCACTCGACTTTATATTGAGTTCAAGATTTTTGATAGTATAGTCAGTGGACTTTATTTCTTTAGAGAGGGATTGGCTTTGGTTTCCCAGATCATCCAATACGCCTTGAGTTTCTTCTATCTGGCGCACTGTCTCTTCGAGTTCCTTTGATTTTGATTCTATCTGCTTTTGGAGATCAGATTCGTTTATAGCCAGCGCCGACGGCACCAAAAAAGCGGCTGCGAGAAATAAAACCAACAATCTTTTTATAAAGCGCATCATATCAGGATAATTTTTCGATTGCCTTGCGCACCCTAACGATTGATTCTTCTTTTCCGATAGCTGACATTATCTCATAGGGCCCGGGCGATGCCTTTCGGCCGGACAGGGCCACTCTCAAGGGCCATAACCATTCCCCTTTTGCCTCGGAATCGACTGTATTCGCAAGGAGTTTTTCTATTAGATCGGCATTCGCGAAATCTTCCGTATCGGAAAGTTCAATCAAGGCCAGAATTTTTTCGAGATTTTTCTTAGTCGAGTCTTTTTTATCTTTAAAATGGAGGGAGTCCGCTTCATATGAGAGAGGCTCGAAAGAGATTGCGAGAGCTTCCTTTATTTC
>JAQTRD010000007.1 GCA_028711965.1 Candidatus Colwelliibacteriota bacterium
ATCCCCAAAAAATGACCGTGGGATAGCCTCGGTCATTTTTTGCGTTATTCTAGGCTATTACCTCAATAAAAGACGAGTGCTTAGAATGTTAAACCATTTTTATTTCTATGTCTACCCCTGCCGGAAGGTTTAAATCCGAAAGCGATTCCATTAATCTCTGATTGGGATTAAGAATATCGATAATTCTTTTATGAATCCTCATCTCAAACTGTTCCCTGCTGTTCTTATAGACAAAAGAAGAGCGATTAACAGTATATTTCTTGAACTCGGTGGGCAGCGGGATAGGTCCCAAGACGGACGCCGAAGCGCGTTCTAAGACCTCGATTATCTGCCTGCACGAGTTATCAATCAGTCTTTGATCGTACGATTTAATTCTTAATCTTAACTTATCCAAGGGAACAAATATTACTTGTTAATTTTTGACACGACGCCCGCGCCGACAGTCTTTCCTCCTTCGCGGATAGCGAACTTTTGCTTCTCTTCCAAGGCAACAGGAGCAATCAATTTAACCGAAACATTAACGGTATCTCCCGGCATAGCCATTTCCATTCCTTCGGGAAGAGTAACCTCTCCTGTAACATCGGTAGTACCGACATAGAATTGCGGCTTATATCCGGCGAATATCGGAGTATGTCTTCCGCCTTCTTCTTTGCCCAAAAGATAAACTTCGGCATTGAACTCAGTATGAGGAGTGATGGATCCCGGCTTTGCAAGAACCTGCCCTCTTTCGACGTCTTCTTTTTTGACGCCGCGAAGCAGTATTCCAACGTTATCTCCCGCAACTCCGGATTCGAGTTGTTTATTAAACATTTCTATACCGGTAACAACTGTCTTCTGGGTATCCTTGATTCCCACTATTTCAACATCTTCGTTTAATTTAACCTCTCCTCTGGTTATACGGCCAGTAACAACCGTTCCGCGTCCTTCAATGGTAAATATGTCTTCAATAGGCATAAGGAAGGGCTTGTCGGTTTCACGAACCGGCTCTGGAATGTAGTTATCCAACGCTTCAACGAGCTGCAAAATTGGCTTAGCAGCTTCATCGTCCACAGATGTAGCCTCAAGAGCTTTAAGAGCGGAACCGCGAATAACAGGCGCATTCGCTCCGTCAAACTTGTATTTAGAGAGAAGCTCTCTGACTTCGGCCTCAACGAGATCAATGAGCTCCGGATCGTCAACCATATCGCACTTGTTAAGAAACACTACTATCTTAGGAACTCCGACCTGGCTCGCAAGCAAGATATGTTCTCTGGTCTGCGGCATAGGACCGTCAGTGGCGGCAACGACGAGAATCGCTCCGTCCATCTGGGCGGCACCGGTAATCATATTCTTAATGTAGTCGGCATGTCCGGGAGCATCTATGTGAGCATAGTGCCTCTTCTCGGACTCATACTCGGAATGGTGAAGGGCGATAGTGATACCGCGAGCTTTTTCTTCCGGAGCATTATCGATTTGATCGACTTTTTCTTCTTTCTTAGCAAACCCCTTCATAAAGAGGGTGTGAGTGAGGGCCGCAGTCAAAGTGGTCTTTCCGTGGTCAACGTGACCGATGGTACCAACATTGACGTGAGGCTTTGTGCGCTCGAATTTTTCTGCCATTTCTTTATTTGTTGATTATTGTTGGATTTTTACGACTTATGTAGTCTAGCGACGGCTTGACCAAGTGTCAAGAATATTTAGGCTATTTTTTACCCGAAATTACAGCTTCCTCCAAATTCTTCGGAACGGATTCATAGTGGCTGAACTCCATTGTGAACGACCCTCGACCCTGGGTCATTGAGCGGAGTTTAGTCGCATATCCGAACATCTCGGAAAGAGGAACTGACGAATTAATAACTTTAACGTTTGCCCGGTCGTCGATTGATTCGATTTTGCCTCTCTTTGAAGATATGTCACCGGTCGCGTCTCCCATAAATTCCGTGGGAACTATGACTTGAACTTTCATTATTGGTTCAAGGATAACAGGCTTTGATTTTTTAACGGCTTCTTGCAGAGCCATTGAAGCGGCTATTTTGAAAGCAGCCTCTGACGAGTCGACGTCATGATAAGATCCGTCAAACAACGTTACTTTAATATCCACTATCGGAAATCCGGCAATAACACCTTTAGTAAGAGCTTCTTTAACACCTTTTTCCACGGCAGGAATGTACTCCCTCGGAATCACTCCTCCCTTGATGGCATCGACAAATTCAAAGCCTTGCCCTCCCTCTAAAGGCTCAACTCTCAACCATGCGTCACCGTATTGTCCGCGACCGCCGGATTGCTTTATGTATTTTCCTTGCGCCTCGCCGTTGCCGACAATAGTTTCCTTATAGGCAACTTGCGGACGGCCGACTTGCGCTTCGACTTTGAACTCCCTCTTCATTCTCTCGACAAGCACTTCGAGGTGAAGCTCTCCCATACCGGCAATAATTGTTTCCCCTGTTTCCGGATCTCC
Organism: Candidatus Colwelliibacteriota bacterium; assembly: GCA_028711965.1. GTDB lineage: Bacteria > Patescibacteriota > Minisyncoccia > UBA6257 > Colwellbacteraceae > STB-63. Next base: position 2,438 of record JAQTRD010000007.1, read on the forward strand.
GTGAACCTTGAACGTGGGATCTTCTTCGGAAAGCTTATGAAGAGCCAATCCCATTTTTTCCTGGTCAGCTTTAGTATTGGGCGATATCTTCTGTTCAATAACCGGCTCCGGAAAAACGATTTGTTCCAAAATTATAGGGCGGTCGGGATCGCAAAGAGTATCCCCCGTCGTCGTATTTTTAAGACCAACCAATGCTCCAATTTGCCCGGCATCGAGTTCGTCAACTTCTTCTCTGTCGTTCGCATGCATGCGGAGTATGCGTCCTGCCCGCTCTTGGTCGTCTTTCGTGGCATTTTCCACATAACTACCCTTCACAATCTTTCCGCTATAAACGCGGAAGAATGTAAGAGAGCCGACAAAGGGATCGGTGGCAATTTTAAAAGCCAAAGCGGAGAAAGGCTCGTTATCGTCCGGCTTCCTTTCAGTCTCACCGCCAGTTTTAGGATCAATTCCCTTAACCGGAGGCAGATCTTTCGGAGAAGGAAGATAATCAACAACAGCATCAAGAACGAGCTGGACACCTTTATTCTTAAGGGCGCTTCCGCAAAAAACAGGTATAAGGGAAAGATCTAAAGTCGCCTTGCGGAGAACGCGCTTTAAGTCGTCGAGAGCTATTTCCTTTCCTTCGAGATAGTCGTTCATCAACTTTTCATCATTTTCGACGATCTTCTCAATAAGTTCGGCTCTTTTCTTTAATGCCTCATCTTTATACTTTTCGGGTATGTCCTTTTCGATCACGCGCTCTCCCCGGTCCCCTTCAAAGTAATAAGCCTTCATTGTCAGAAGGTCGATAACAGCTTCAAATTCCGACTCAATTCCGATAGGCATCTGAAGCGGCACGGCATTCGATGATAAACGGTCTTTTATTGACTGAAGGCTCTTATCGAAAGAGGCGCCGACACGATCAAGCTTATTGATAAGACAAATGCGCGGAACACGATATTCATCGGCATAGTGCCAGTTTGTCTCTGATTGCGGTTCAACTCCCGAAACACCATCAAATACGACAACGGCGCCGTCGAGAACCCGGAGGGATCTCTTTACCTCCACGGTAAAATCAATATGGCCCGGAGTATCTATAAGATTAATGCGATATTCGTGCGTCTTGTCTCCCTTATTGTAAGTGGGAACCCAAAAACAAGTGGTGGCGGCTGAAGTTATGGTAATACCGCGCTCTCTTTCCTGTTCCATCCAGTCCATTACGGCAGCCCCTTCGTGAACTTCTCCTATTCTATGAGAGACGCCCGTATAAAAAAGTACCCTTTCCGAAACGGTTGTTTTTCCGGCATCAATATGAGCCGTAATCCCGATATTGCGGGTCTTTTCAGTAGGATAATATTTGCTTTCCATTTTTTGGTAGTCAGTAATTTATGATTTAGCAGACAATATTTAAATTTTTAAAATATTAATTCAGTTAATGTTTAAATCTTTAAATATTTAAGTCTTTTTCCTATCCGGCAAAGTGAGCAAATGCCCGATTGCCTTCCGCCATTCTGTGTATGTCCTGCTTCTTCTTTATGGCTGCTCCCTCTCCTTGGGCCGCGGCAACAAGTTCGTCAGCCAGCTTGTCCGCTATAGGCTTGCCTTTCTTGGACCGCGCAGCGGAAATAATCCATTTGGAAGCAAGCATAAACTGCCTCTCCGGACGCACTTCCCGGGGAACTTGGTAATTGGCGCCGCCGACTCTTTTTGAAACAACCTCAACCATCGGCTTGACGTTATCGAGGGCCTTTTCAAAGACCTCCAGCGGATTTGGATTTGTCTTTTCGATGACTTTAAAAGCGCCGTAAAGATTATTTTCAGCAACTGACCTCTTTCCGTCGTACATCAAATAATTGATGAAGCGGCTTATCGCTATGCTCTGATGAGCGACATCAGGTTCGTATTCTCTTTTATAATTTCTCTTCCTTCTCATTGAGATTTAATGTTTTCGTTCCTTTTTACTGGAAATTGGGTTTTGGAAATTTATCTTTTATTCCTTTTTCTTGGCAATCTTAGCGCCATACTTGCTTCTTTGCTGTTTGCGGTTGGCTACTCCTGTCGTATCAAGCTTTCCGCGTACTATGTGATAACGGACTCCCGGAAGATCTTTTACCCGTCCACCTCTCAACATAATGACAGAGTGTTCTTGAAGACTATGCCCTTCTCCCGGTATATAGGCCGTAACCTCCATACCATTCGTTAAGCGCACCCTAGCCACCTTTCTGAGGGCGGAGTTCGGCTTCTTCGGAGTCGTTGTGAAGACCTTAAGGCAGGCGCCTCTTTTTTGCGGCGAAGAGGAAATAACGGGCTTGTTCTTAAGCGTGTTAAAATACCGCCCTAATGCCGGCGATTTTGATTTTTTACTGGAAGTTTTTCGCCCCTTTTTCAGGAGCTGATTCATAGTTGGCACGGTACGAAATATATCAATAATAGACGATTTATGTCAACAGATGCATTGAAACAACGTATAGAATATCGAGCTACTCTGCTTCCAACAATTCCCACACATACAACATTTCTTGCGTTTTATGAAAACAATCTGCCGAATCCGGTCACGATATAAAAAACGAATGAAGCAGCGTAGGGTATGACCATCATCCCTATCCAGAGAGCTATAACGATTCCCAATATACCTAATCTCTCGAATCTTCTCGTCCATTCAAAAGGAAGTACGACGCCAATGAGCCTTGACCCGTCGAGGGGAGGCACCGGAATCAAATTAAATAAAGCCAGACTGATATTAACTTGTATAATCAAAGCCACAAAAGGAGCTATTACAATGGCCGAGTTATAAATAACTGCCTTCATCACAAAAAATAACCCGGACATTATAACGGCAATGGCCAAGTTAGAGGCCGGTCCTGCCAAGGCAACTTTTAACTCATCCTTTGGTCCTTTTAATTTCAGTGGATTAAAAGGGACCGGCTTAGCCCATCCTATGAATATTCCGGAAGTGAACATCAGAAATAAAGGGACAAGAACCGTTCCCATAATGTCTATATGCCGGATAGGGTTGAGGGACAAACGACCCATTTCTCTTGCAGTATCGTCTCCTAATTCGTTAGCCATAAAGGCATGAGAATACTCGTGTATTACTGCGGACAAGACGATCACAAAATACAAAAATATTTTTGAAGTAAAATCAGTCATAAATCTAATCAGCAATTGACATTTAAGATTCTAGTCATTATAACAATACAATGCGCCAGTGTGAAATATGCGGAAAAGGATCCATTCTTCGCGCTTCGAGATTGAAGCTTCGCGGTAATTACAATCCGACCCCCAAAAAAAAGAAGAGTCCCAACCTTCAATCTATGAGGCTTATGGGAAGAAAGGTAACGGCTTGCGTTAAGTGCATCAAGACAGTCGCAAAGAAAATGGAAGCCTAATAAAACCCCTTTAAAGGATTTTATTCTCATAACAAAGCCCCGCCATCGGCGGGGCTTTGTTATGTCGGATTACTTAAATCAACTTGTCGGGCTGCCGGGAGTTTCCTTAAGGATATACATTAAAGCGGTTCAATTTTGTGGCCCGTAAACTTAAAAGCAATCCGCACTTATTTTAAAAAGCGTCTCGGAGACGATTTTTGCTAGGCCCCGAGTCCGCCAGTCGGCGGATCGAGGGAAAAATCGTCGAGAGCCGAGCGATGACTGTCCGCAGGAGACAGTCAATCGCGTCTCTTTGAAATAAATGCGGATTACTTAAATCAACTTGTCGGGCTGCCGGGAGATTTCACTACTCGCTCCTCGATATCCTCGGAGCTCCGTTCTGAAACCTTGCGGTTCCAGTACCTCCACCACGGGAAAAACTGCCGAGCGGTTTTTCCCGACCCCTTTTCAGTTCAATTCCCAACAGGTAAACCAATATTATTAAAATCCCTCCATTTGGAGGGATTTTAATAATGTCGGGCTGCCGGGAATTGAACCCGGGTCGCACCCACCCCAAGGGTGTATACTGCCGTTATACTACAGCCCGATTAGGAGAAATTCGGTCTATATAACTTATTTTCCTAACGATGGTAAATATACTTCAAAAGAAAGTTTTTATCTACCTTGTTGCTTTTCTCTTTGACAAATGATGACAATTATTGTTAGCTTGAACCAGCATCATTAAGAATGCGGTTATCGTGAGGATAATCGCAAACAAAAGGAAGAGAGGGGTACTATGTCAGCGTTGCCGTCAATCAAGTATTTACTGAACTACATTCCAGAAGAGGACATCCTTAATGTCCGGCTAGAAACTCCAAACATGGTTTGGGAATCCGGAGGCGAGCACTCCGGATCAGGAAGGGCTTTCTTGGTCTGCGACCGGGAAGGAAAGGCTAAAAAACCCGTTGTTATTCAAACAGAATTCGGAAAAAGAAGTTTCTGCGGTAATCATGCTCTTTTTAAGATAGAAGTTGGCGACTGCTTTATCGTTCTTATACGAATGAGATGTCGTTGCGATCTGGCTATCTTCCGATTTGAATCCATATCCGCAGACGAATCGATCGTCATGATCAGAAAGATTTGTGAATTTAGAAACGGTAAACAGATAGGCCAGCAACCCGATTCTTTCGGAAAAGCGGTTGCAACAGCCGTAGAAAAATCCAGAGAGCACCATTGTCGCCGCCCTCTTTTCTACGCCCAAAATTAAGGCAAATCCCCAAACGTTCAGTCGTTTGGGGATTTTTATATATACAAAAGCCCCCATAAGAGGGCCTTTGGCGTCCGCTTGATTCAGATTTCCCCGGCTTTCGCCAGATTGGTAAACCGCAATTGCAATCCTCGGACCGCAACTCTATGAGTTCACCCGAATAAATTATTCGCTCCGGAATCTGTTCAAGATCAGGACTCTTTAATTATAGCTCCCCCGTAAATCCGCACAACGCCAAAAATAGACCTTTTTTCTTATTCGTGAAAAGTTATCCACAAAACAGTTTTCCACAGCCGAAAAGTCAAGACAAAAAACGTTTTTCTTTTTCGGATTCGCAAGGCTTTTTGGTTTTTTCAACCAATCAACAACCAATATCGTGTTTTTGCGGTTTTTATCGTTAAAAAGCGTCTCGTAAATAATTTAAGCTAGGCCCCTTTCTGCAACCCACAAACAAATATTGTGTTTTATCATTATAAGATGTCTAGATATTTATCTTCTTCCGGATTTTGAGGTCTTTTTAGCATGGTTCCTGAGTTTACGAAGGATAAAAAGACCGAAACCTCGGAAGTCCCGCGCTGGCGGGACGAGAATGAGGAAAAAGATAAATATTTAGACATCAAGGCAAGAACACAATATAAAAACAGCCCCTCACAGGCTGTTTTTATTATATTCAATTGCCTGCCGTTTGCCCTGTTAAAGGGGAAAAACAGCCAGCTATTCCATTATACCATTTAAATCGACATCGTAAATCATCGCTTCGTTTATAAGCCGATAATCGACGATTTCTTCCGGACTAAACCAAAGAGAGATTTCCTTCTCCGCTTCTTCGGCCGTACCCGAGGCATGAAGGATATTTCTCACGGCTCGCCCGTCCGAGTCAGCTAATTCATAAGAATCAATCGTAAAATCTCCTCTTATAGTTCCGACATCCGACGTCAAGGGTTCGGTGGATCCTGTAATCTTGCGTATAATGCCTACGGCGCCGACTCCCTGCCATACCATTGCCACAACCGGCCCGGCAACGAGATACTTTTTCAAATTCTCGAGTACTATCTTTGTTACCTCAATCGGATCTTCAGACGGAGGATTCTTTCCCTTCTTACGGTAAGATTCTATCGTCTTATTGCCCGTCTTTGTCATCCATTCCGGATCGACAAGATAGTGCTTCTCCACAAAATCGGATGTGGGAATAACCATCTTTGTTGCAACCAATTTTAATCCTGATCGTTCATATCTCCTTATCACTTCTCCAATAAGACCTCTCTGTACGCCGTCCGGCTTTATGACAACAAGCGTTCTTTCTTTCTTTATGTCCATTTTTTTATTTTTATTATTTTCGTCTTCTATTTTAATCCGTAGAAAGCAATCGGTCGATACGGTTTATGTCCCGAGGGAACAGGGCCGCCTCTTTAACATTGGGCAGATTAAACATCTTTTGGGTAAGCCGCTCCAATCCCATTCCAAACCCGCCGTGCGGAGGCATTCCGTATTTGAATGCCTGAAGATAAAAAGCAAATTTTTCTGGATCAAGTCCTTTTTCTCTTATTGAAGAAACTAGATCGTCATAATCGTGAATTCGTTGCGACCCGGTTGTTATCTCCACGCCGCGAAAAAGCAAATCAAATCCTTTCGTATACGCAGGATCTTTCTCGTCCCGGTACGTATAAAAGGGCCTTTTTGATGTTGGAAAGCCGGTGATGAAAATAAAGTCAGAACCTAGTTTTTCTTTTGCGTACGCGCACAACCATCGCTCATGTTCTGGCTCTAAATCAGGCTCCGCCGTGCAATCATTTCCGGTCTCTTTGGTAATCAAGGATTGAGCCTCGCGCAAAGTCATTGCCGGAATCCTGTCCGGCACGACAGGAATCTCCGCTTCTAAAAGCTCAAACTCTCCGGCACATTCTTTTCTTAGAGTTTCCTCAAGACTCTTTAAGAAAGAATTCTCCATAGCCATAATATCGCTATGGTCCTTAATAAAGCCCATCTCGATATCCATACTGGTGTATTCGTTTAAATGGCGCGTGGTGCTGTGTTTTTCTGCCCGATAAACGTTTCCTATAGTAAACACTCTTTCAAAGACCCCGACCATTATTTGTTTATAGAATTGAGGACTTTGGGCAAGATGAGCCGTATGGCCAAAATAACCAACATCAAACGAGTTTGCTCCCCCTTCTGCGTCGTCTCCGATAAGTTTGGGAGCCTGTATCTCAACAAACTCTTCTCCTGAGAAAAAATTTCTGAAAGATCTGGCTATAACTGATTGCGTCTTAAAAACGGCCCGCGCTTTTTCCCGACGAAGAGTATAAGGAAGATAATCAAGATAAGTGTCTATATTTATTTCCGCGTCAGACTCGAAAGGAATGTCTTTCGCGGCGCTTAATACTTCTATCGCCGTTATCTCTAGTTCGACAGTTCCGTTTGCTTCGTTCTTATTTATCATATTTTCAGGACGGAGATTTATCTTGCCCGTCGCCTTAATTACTCCTTCCGGCCTTAAAAAACCGCATATCTCGTGGATTTCCTTATGGTTCGGAAGAGCTACCGCCTGAATCTTTCCGGATCTGTCTCGAATATCGATAAAGATAAGCTTTCCATGATCGCGTCGGCTATCGACCCATCCTTTAAGCTCAACCTCTTCTCCTGCCTTACTTGCCGCATCCTTGATTAGAGTACGCATTTTTATTTTTTATTTTATAACCTTTATCTAAAAAACCCTCACGCCCTCTCCGCCAATTAGCGGAGAGAACGCAAGGGCGAGTGAATTTCGCGGTGCCACCTTGCTTCCCGAATTCGCTTTCGAAACGAATATCGGCTCTTTTAAAGCTGTAACGGGCTTATCCCGTGAAGTTCTATTTCCTGCCGAAGAGGCAGGTTTCTTCTTCAAGCTCGGCCGAGTCTGCGGCGTCAACGCTTTATGCGCGAATATTACAATAAATCCCGTTAGCGGTCAAAGATTACTCCAGTTTAATTACCTCAAAGCTGTTCTCTCTTGGAATCACCCTTATCGACCCATTCTTGTCCGTTCTTAACGCCTTGCCACTAAAAAAATCGATTCTCTCCAATGCCTCGCTTGAAGGAAAACCATAACGGTTATTTTTACCGACCTCAATGACAGATATTACGGGAGACACCTCTCTTAAAAACGATTCGGAAGAGGAGCCGCTAGATCCGTGATGCGCCACTTTCAGGACATCCGCTTTGATACTGTGTTCCTCGGATATTCTCTTTTCTTCTTTCAGTCCAATATCTCCGGTAAATAAAACTCTTGCGCCATTACCGGAGAAAAGAGCGACAATAGACCGCGCATTAGGATCGTTCTCTTCTTCTGATGGCGAAGGGGAGAGAACATCTATTCTTGCCCCGTTAATAAATATTTTATCCCCTTCTCCAATAGTCAAAACCGGAATTCCCTCTCTCTTTACGTTATCTATGAAATCAGAGAAGGATAAGGAATTAGTCTTAGTATGCGGCAGCAAAAGAATGCCGACTTCATAATTTCTGACGACTTCTCCAAGCCCGACAAAATGATCGGTATGCGGATGGGACAATATTAGAATATCTATGTACTTATCTCGTTTTATTGCCTTGTTTAATTCGCGAATGGCGCTTCCGTCAGGGCCTCCATCAATCAGAATGCGGATATCCCGAACTGATATAAGCTCTGAATCTCCCTGTCCGACCGATAAGAAGTCAAAGCTCACCACAGGAGAACTTTTTGTAATCGCTCTCGGCCAAACCGTCAAATTAAAAAACAGAAGCAAAAATATCAATAATCTTGATCTCATATTGAAGAATTGCGTTTGCAGGAATAGCCGCTATCGCCGAAACATTTCCGGAAATCACTCCTAAAAAAGCAGCTAAAAAAGAGAATGCTGTTGCGAACGGAACCGTTCCCACGATTAAAAGGTTCACCGGAAGGGAAACTGGGCTCACGGAGCCGAAAAAATACAGAATAACTGGCGTTACGGCTATTTGCGCCGAAGTCGACTCAATGGCGCATCTTAAGATCGGACCCATCTTCTCTTCATCAGCCTTCACAAGCCTCTTGATTGCGGGCGTTATGTATATGATTCCCAATACTGCCGCAAAAGAAAGAATAAAGCCGATATCGGAAACGATTATCGCCGGGTTCCATAAGATCATCCCGAGTGCCGCAAAAGCAATTATATTTCGCATATTTGCCGGCCTTCCGATTCCCTTTCCTATAAGCAGAATTATACCCATAATCGCCGCCCTGACAGCGGAAGACTCCCCTCCTGACAGAAGGACAAAAAGAACTATGACAGCGGGTACGCAAAAGAATTTAACCCAATGAGAAAAAACGGCAAAG
>JAQTRD010000083.1 GCA_028711965.1 Candidatus Colwelliibacteriota bacterium
TATTGCTGCGCCGATTACCGTCGATCGAAGATGACCCACAGACATCGGCTTCGCAATATTAGGCGCAGAATAATCAACAACAACAGTTTTTCCCCGCCCGGCATTAGATAGTCCGTACCTGTTTCCTTGTTTTAGAATATTCGCTATCTCGTTCCCTATTTTCTCTTCCGACAAATAGAAATTTATAAATCCCGGGCCCGCTATTTCAATGCTGTCAAAAAGATCCTTGGGAGCGATTCTCACTATTTTCTCCCTTATCTCCTTAGCGGCTTCTTGCGGGCTTATTTCCCGGAACTTCGCATATATCATCGCGAGGTTCGTGGAATATGCCCCATGCTCCGGATTCTCCGGTATCGTAATTTTTGGATTTTCCTCTCCGGTCGCTTCGGAAAGGATGTTAGCAATTGCCTCAATCATTGCTTATGATTATAAGCGTAATATGCCTGTCTTTGCCACAAATCGGAAAGCGAGATTCGATTACGACATCAAGGATACCCTCGAAGCGGGAGTGGCTCTTTTGGGATCGGAAGCTAAATCTATCCGGGAAGGAAAAGTTCGCCTTACGGGATCCTATGCTGTTTTAAAGAACGGCGAGATATGGCTCTACAATATGGAAATTTCTCCCTATCAGCCGGGCAACACGCCGGACGACTTAGATCCCGCAAGAAACAGAAGACTTCTCCTTAATAAGAAGGAGATAGTCATTCTCGCAAAAGCCATAGACGACCGAATGTCCCTAATCCCCTTGAGCCTCTATTCTAAGGGCAAGACGATAAAAGTGGAGTTAGGCATCGGCCGCGCGAGAAGGCAGTTTGATAAGAGAGAGTCCATCAAAAAAAAGGATATAGGCAGAGAAGTAGGTAAAAGGATTAAGTAACTCACTACTTGCCAAAAGTATAATTTTGTGTTTAAATCCCCTTATGGGGATGATAGGCCTCGACGGATTAACAAAGGAATAATTGCAGGCGGAGCTTGGGTACCTCCTTAAAATTCCCAAAAACAACAAACGCCACTTCTAAAGTTCGCGTTCCCGCTTTCGCTTTCGCGTAACGGGTGTCTCATATGAATCGTGTTTGGCGCTCTTATGAGGCATAAACCTTCCAAACTGCTTTCCGCTTTCGCCCGATTGCGGAATCAAGACCAAAAAGGCAAAGATTTTCATCTAATCGCCGGATCATAGGATGAAGATCTTAAAATCGGTCCGGATAAGCTTGTAGACATTATTCTCTGATTTACTTCGGACGCGGGTTCAATTCCCGCCATCTCCACTATATAAATAAAGACTCTCCTTGTGAGAGCCTTTTATTTATACAATGAAGCGGGAATTGAACGCCGGACTGAATCCGCCGCAGCAGAGGCGGAGAAGGAGGCGGGGCTTGGAGGCAATTGCGAGTGACGGCGAGCGATTGACCGGAAAGAATTCCCGCCATCTTTAGTTATTGAATTTAACATTCAAGATCGATTCTACGTATTTCTTATCTAGAGCCCCCTCAAATTCAGCAATATTATTTTTATAAAAATAATATTCAGACACCGTGTCTCTTATAATAGAACTAACTACATAACATCCTATATTAGACAATGATTCTTCTTCTAAAAAATTCTTATTTTCTAAAAAAATATCCTTCGCACTATTAGACTTATACAATATTCCGTTAGTAACGCTCTTAAAAATTTTATTTAATATCTGTCCTTCAACTAAAAGAATAGTCTTATATGAAGGATAATTTATGAACTTCTTACTGGCATCACTAGCGTAACCAAAATATCTAGAAAAAAGTTCTTTCTTGTTTAAACTTATAACTCGACCGCTTAAGTTAGTTGTCTTATCACTTTTTATTTCAATAACTAGTTTCAGTTTCTTGTTAACTAAATCAGCAGTTTTCCTGTCTTTATTTCCTACGTCTCCGTCTTCCCATTGATTATTTATCTTTTTAAGTCTACGAAGCCACTTCTCCTTTGCTTCATCTTTCATACTTTCATTATATACTCCTAATTATTTCTTAATCTTAAACAAACGCTTAATAACTTTTTTCTTGACCCATTGCTTTTTAAAAGCTACCCTAAAAAAGGCAATAATAGTCGTAACGCCGAGAGTAATTACTTTTATACTATGGAAGAAATGAACATGCAGGCTGGCAACCCAGAGGTTGCTGGTCAAGAAGGCGCCGCTGTTGAACAGCCGGCTACGACCGAAGCAGCCCCTATGGGAGCGCCCGAAATGGCTCCGACCGAGGGACAAGTCCCAAGCGAGGGGGCCCCGGCTACTGAAGAGCCGACTACTCCCGCTGCGTAACAAAGGGAAATAAAAAAGAGCTTTTAAAAAAGCTCTTTTTTGATGTCTGAATAATCCGCCGTTTGACATTAGTCCGTAAGAAATCGAGAATTCATTCAATGAAACCTTTTAGAGCGATTATTCGCCTTGCTCCTTTTTGGCTTTTCATCCTGCTTTTCAAGTTCGGAGGAGTTATGCATTTCACTCCCCTCGCCCCCCTCGGAGAAAGAATGTTCGATACGTGGATCGTGGGATTTCTTATCGGAGGGGCATCCTTTCTTCAATTACTACTCGACGTTCCCGCAGGGCTCCTTTTAGACCGGTTCGGCTATATCAGAATGATTCGCGCCGGAACCTTTGTTTTCATAATTTCTTGTTTGCTTCTAGTGTTCGTTCCGGGACCAGTCGGGTTCGTCCTATCCTTATTCCTAGCCTCCTTCGGGTGGGTTTTTTACGCCCCCGGCATAAACGCCTATCTATTATCAACCGCCCCGAAAGAACATGCGGAAAAATTTATGGCTCTTCGGGATGTTTTTGACGCCTCCGGCGTTTTCTTGAGCGCTATGATCG
>JAQTRD010000008.1 GCA_028711965.1 Candidatus Colwelliibacteriota bacterium
AGACAAGAAAGTCATTCCTCCGACTCCGGTTCAGGCCATTACTGCTGATTGGGAAGCGCGCGACGCAAACTGGTTCTTCGATTTCCCAACGAGCGCGGAGAAGGTTCTCAATTTCTTCGAATCTTCCGCTGTATACGCCGACAAGAATATTAAATTCAAAGGAGCTCTGGCTATGAACCACAAAGTGGTGACCGATATTTTAAAGATAACCGGACCAATAGAGCTTCCTGATTACAATATGGTGCTCGACGAAAATAATTTTTTAGAGACAATCCAGTCGGAAGTTGCGAGAGATTCCGATATAAGAGGAGGTGCCCGCAAGAATGTTCTAAAAGCTCTTCTTCCGGAGATGATAAATAAGACGAGGGAGATGACCGAAGCCGAGAAAAAGAAAGTCGCCGCCGCCATTATCTTTAGGCTGAAAAACAAGGATATCCAAATATATTCGACGGACAATAGAATCGAAAGTTTTCTTGCAAAACAACAATGGGCGGGCGACGTATATGATATGCCCGGATCGGTCTTTGGAGACTATATTGCTGTCGTCTCGGCTAACTTAGGCGGCGAGAAAACAGACGCCTATATGAGGCAGAAAATTTCAATCAAGAGCTCCATTAATGAAAACGGCCGAATAACCGACGAAGTGGAGCTGATAAGGGTGCATAACGGGAAAAATGCCGATAAATACTTTTACAGAGCAGCAAACAAAAGTTTCATAAGAATCCTTGCTCCGGAAAAATCCGAACTTATCTCGGTCTCCGGTGAAACCGAAAAAAAGGTATATCCCAAAAAAAATTATGTAAAAGAAGGGTACGCTTCGGACGAAGATGTGCTGGCATACGAGTCAGGAACGGAAAACGGCAAAAAAGTTTTCGGATACTGGCTAAATGTCTCAGCGGGAGAAACGAAGACAATGAAAGTAAATTACGAAAGGGCGTCGGTTTTCTCGGATAAGTTTCGTTTCGTTTATGAGAAACAATCTGGGGTCGACTCATCTCTCTTCTATACGGTAGAAGCGCCTATCGGATATATATTCAGGGAAACAGGCACTTCCGAGTTTTCTTACAGCAACGACAATCCTCCGGCAAGACTGATGATAGAATTGAATCTGAAAAAAATATAGGTTGCGGAATATGTATGAGATGTGGAATCCGCCGGACGGCGGAGTGGGAAGTACGTGAGATGTCAGAGGCACATATCGTACAAGCGAAGCGGTCTAATATTCGTACAATTCGCGCATTTTTATGTTTTATATATCTGTGTCATAATCCGCTCCGATGAACAATGTTCGCAACTTCGTAATCATCGCCCATATAGACCACGGCAAGTCCACGCTTGCTGACAGGATGCTTGAGATAACCGAAACCATTCCTGCGCGAGAAATGAGGCCCCAGTATCTTGACCAGATGGAGCTTGAAAGAGAGAGGGGAATCACCATAAAAATGACTCCCGTAAGGATGGTTCATAACTTTTCAGGCAAAAGCTATGAGCTCAATCTAATAGACACTCCCGGTCATAGCGATTTCGGCTATGAAGTATCAAGGGCTCTTACTGCGGTTGAGGGGGCTGTTCTTCTCGTTGATGCCACTCAGGGCATACAAGCGCAGACTTTGGCTAACTTTGAAGCGGCGAAAAAAACCGGGCTTACGATCATAGGCTGCGTGAATAAGATTGATCTCAATCCTGCTGGAATCGATACGATTATCCGAGAACTAGCTCTGCTTATAAAGTGCGAGGAAAAAGATATTTTTAGAGTCTCCGCGAAAACCGGAGAGGGAGTAAGGGATTTAATTGATGGCGTTGTGCGATTGATCCCTCCTCCCGGTCATTTAAGAGAAGAAGGAAAGCAGGCTATACCGCCGGCTAAACAAGCGCTTATATTCGATTCGGTGTATGACGACCACAAGGGAATCGTCGCTTATGCGCGCGTATTTTCGGGCGATTTTTCGGCAAGAGAATCGATGAAGCTCATAGGCGTCAATAAAAATTTTATGATAAAGGAGGTTGGAGTGTTTTCTCCCGAACCGAAGACTGTGGATAAGCTTGAGTCGGGAAAAATCGGATATATCGCTACCGGCATAAAAGATCCCGGAGTGCTTCGAATAGGAGACACTATAGGCGACAGCCCTCTTCCCGGATTTACGCCGCCGAATCCGGTAGTGTTTGTCTCGCTCTATCCGGAAGACGGCAGCGAATATGAGAATCTGAAAGCCGCTTTAAACAAGCTTCATCTTTCTGATTCTTCAATATCGCTTGACCCGGATTATAGCGAAGTACTGGGGAGGGGATTTAAAGCTGGTTTTTTGGGAAGGCTTCACTTTGAAATAATTACGGCTCGTCTGGAAAGGGAATTTGGAATAGACGTTATCACCAGTTTTCCGTCGGTTGCTTACAGAGTGAAAACGAGATCGGGTAAAGAAATACTGGTTGAAAGTCCGAAAGACTTTCCGGAAGACAACGGGGGAGTATATGAGCCGATAGTGGCTATTCGCATTATGGCGCCGAAAGAGTATCTTGGCCGGATACTGTCTTTGCGGGAGTTCTTCCGTATTAAAAACGCCGAAACGGAATCTTTCGACGACAATATCATTATAAAGGCAAAGATGCCTCTCTCGGAACTGGTCTCTGATTTAGATGACAAGTTGAAGTCGATATCTCTGGGATACGCTTCTTTCAGTTATGAACTTTCCGAATATGAGCCTGCGGAAGTAACGAAGCTTGAGGTTTTAGTAGCGGGCGAGGAAGTTCCGGGGCTTACAAGAATCGTTTATAAGGAGGAGGCGGCGAGAATGGCGAGAAAGATAGCGGAAGAACTTAAGTCCCTGCTTCCAAAAGCCCTTTTCGTACAGGTAATACAGGTTAAAGGAATGGGCAAGATCCTTGCGAGAGAGGACATATCCGCGCTTAAGAAGGATGTGACGGGATATTTATACGGCGGAGACCGCACAAGAAAGACAAAGCTTTGGGACAAGCAAAAGAGGGGAAAGAAAAGACTTAAAGAGAGAGGTAGGGTTACTATCTCCCCGGAAGTTTTTAAAGAACTTTTGAAGAAATAATCCTTTTTTAGACTGGCTGGCGAGACTCTGTTTTCTAATATAAAATTAGGAACGGATGACGAAGATACTCTTAGCTGTCGCATTCTCAGCCGTTCTTATAATCACGGCGTTTCAGTTTTACGGGATAGCAAAAGATACCGTCGGTCTTGAAGAAGAAGCGGAATTATTAAGAAACGAAGCAAACGCGCTTACTAAAGAAAATCAAGAGACAAGGGAAAAGATTGATTATCTTGGCAAGGCCGAAAACCTCATCCAAGAGATAAAGACGAAATTCAATTACCGGTTGCCAGAAGAGAAGACGATAATAGTGGCTCCGGAAAAGCGGGATTAGTACAGTGGCAGTATACGACCTTCCCAAGGTCAAGACGCGGGTTCGATTCCCGTATCCCGCTCATATAAAGAGTCCGCCATTGGCGGACTCTGTGAGAAGTGTTAGAGATGTTAGATCGTTCCGCTGCAGCGGAACTTGTTTATTATATGGAAACGGGAATCGAACGCCGGACTGATGATTCGCCAGCAGGCGAATCAAAGGAGGCGGGGCTTGGAGGCAATCGCGAACGACGGTGAGCGATTGACCGGAGAGGATTCCCGTATCCCGCTCATATAAAGAGTCCGCCATTGGCGGACTCTGTGAGAAGTGTTAGAGATGTTAGATCGTTCCGCTGCAGCGGAACTTGTTTATTATATGGAAACGGGAATCGAACGCCGATAAAAAACCCGCGCCATAGGCGTGGGTTTTACCTCCTTCAAGAAGTAGAGTAAGCGAAATAGAGTTTGTCGCTCGTTTCTTTTTTGTCATCCGGTTCCCAATCACCGTTATTCCGGAACAATTGGAGCGACCTCCGATTATTTTTAAGAACAACGGCAAAAACTTTTTTAAAGCCGCATTCTTCGGCTAGATACTTGCAAACGTCAACAAGCTCCTTTCCGTAACCGCGTCCGCGACTTTGGGGAACCAAATACATTCTGATTCCATAATAGCGTTTGCTTTCGCGCAAGTTATAGAAGCCGACGAATCCGATTGAGTTTCCGAAGTCGTCCTGAACGATAAACAACGGCTGTGAGAGCATATCCTCCACTGTTTCTTCATATACGGTCATTGCCGCCTCAAAACCGAATTTTTCTTCATTATCGTGGAAATCCGTGATTCTCCAATACTCCAAAAGCCTGACATCTCTTTGAGTGATCTCTCTGACGTTTATCACTTTAACCTCCTAAGTTTTAATTGAACTCCTGTGATATTGACACATAATAATAACAATGTCAAGAAAGAACTTTACGGAAAGCAGGATTTGATAGAGGAGAAAAGGGGAAATCGCTCTTTGAGTAAAAGAGTAAAAGAGGGTAAACTGTTTATCAAAAGTATGCCGAAGTAGCTTAGTGGCAGAGCGGCTGTTTCGTAAACAGCAGGTCGCGAGTTCGATTCTCGCCTTCGGCTCCAAATCATGACTGAAGAAATCCAAAATCTGAAGAGTATCCTTGCGGATAAATTTCAAATAGAAGAAAAAAGAATCAGGCTCAAGGAGCTTGAATTTGAAGTTTCCGACCCTGACCTTTGGAAAAAGGACAGGTTTGTCGCCGAAGAAAAAACGAAAGAATATGGCCTTATAAGGTCTTTAATTGAACAATTTGACGCGATAGATACAGACGAAGATATTAACCGCTTTGAAGCGGACAATATGAAGAAAAACAAATACGAGTACGCGGCGGCAATCATCTCGGTCTTTCCCGGCGCGGGAGGGGAGGATGCGGCTGATTGGGGGCGCATGCTCCTTGAGATGTATATCGCTTACGCAAAAAGAAAAAATTGGAAGGTCAAGGCGATAGATGACGATACAATCGAAATAAAAGGAGAGGATGCTTATAACCTCTTGCGGATGGAGTACGGCGTTCATCGCCTTGTTCGCATATCTCCATATGACGCGAAGGGGCTTCGCCACACTTCTTTCGCTTTAGTTGAAGTTTTGCCTTCTTTTGAAAAAGTAGACGCTGATAAGATTGAATTGCCGGAAAAAGACGTTAAGGTTGATTTTTCCCGATCATCCGGTCCGGGAGGGCAAAACGTAAATAAGGTTGAGACAGCGGTGAGGGTAATCCATACTCCGACGGGGCTTACCGCTTCTTCGCAAACAGAAAGAAGTCAGGCGCAGAATCGGGAGAAGGCCCTCGCTATACTTAAAGCGAAACTAATCAAACTTATGGAAGAGCGGCAAGAAACGGAAATAAGCAATCTTAAAACAAAAGTTTCTCCTGAATGGGGCCATCAGATAAGATCGTATGTTATTCATCCGTATAAGATGGTGAAGGACCACAGAACCAACTACGAGACAAGCCGCGCGGAGGATATTCTTGGCGGTAACCTTGAAGGATTCATAGAAGCCGAGTTAAAATTATAAAGCTGTGATAACATTCAACAATGTCTCGAAAAGATACGGAGCGAATGAGGTTGTGCGCGATGTAAGTTTTAAGATTAATCCGGGAGAATTTGTCTCACTCGTTGGAAGATCGGGAGCAGGAAAATCGACTTTGATAAAAATGCTCATCGGTGAAGAGTTGCCCAGTAAAGGAAGGGTGATATTCGGGCAGTACGAGGTCAATAAGATGAATCAGAGCGAGCTTCCCGAATTAAGGCGGCATATGGGAATAATATTTCAGGACTTTCGTCTTCTTGCTAAAAAGACAGCCTATGAAAATGTTGTTTTTGCTATGGAGGTTGCCGGCCGACCGCAAGCCGAGATAGATGAGATTACTCCCCAAGTTCTCGACTTAGTGGGACTTTCCGGGAAATATAATAATTTTATAAGCGAGCTCTCAGGAGGAGAGAAGCAAAGGGTGGCGATTGCGAGAGCTATGGTTAATCATCCGGATGTCATTGTGGCGGATGAACCGACAGGAAATCTTGACCCGATAAATACTTGGGGCATTATCAACCTTCTTACGAAAATTAACGAGCTTGGCACAACCGTTATTCTCGCCACGCACAACAAGGATATAGTTAATCAAATTGAGAAAAGAGTCTTGAGTATGGAAGACGGCCGATTGATAAGGGACGAAGAGAAAGGAAAATACATTCTGGTCTAAAAATGCTTACAACTTTATACAGGATAGCCAAATATGGATTTCAAAACTTTTTAAGAAATTATCTCGTCTCAATCGCTACGATTCTTGTATTGCTTCTTGCTGTCGTTGTGTTTGAGAGTCTCATTCTTTTCGGAGTTGTGGGAGAGAAAGCGATCAGTCTTGTTCAAGATAAGATCGATATCAGTGTCGACTTCCTGGAAGGAACTCCGGAAGACGAGATGCTCAAACTGAAGAGCTCTCTTGAAGGGTTACAGGAAGTGAAAGCGGTTGAATATGTTTCAAAAGACGAGGCTCTAAAGAGATTCAAGGATAAGCATCCGGAAGACAGCGATATATCAAAAGCGCTTGAAGAGTTGGGAGATAATCCGCTCCGCGCATCCTTAAACATCAAAGCGTACGATCCGAAAGACTACAAGGCGGTTGCCGCTTACTTAGGCAATGAATCGTTCAAGAATATCATCGAAAACATAAGCTATAACCAGAACCAACTTGTTATCGACAGACTGGCGAAGATTATGGATATCGGTCGGCAAGCCGGGTTCGTTCTTACTTTGCTTCTTGCTACCGTGGCGAGCGTAGTGTCATTTAATACCATCCTTCTCGCTATTTATTCCAATAAAGACGAAATAGGAATAATGAGATTGGTTGGCGCCTCAAACGCTTTCATCAGGGGGCCTTATATAGTTGTCGGAGTGATTTACGGACTTTCGGCGGCATTAATAGGAGTGCTTATAACTGCTCCGTTTGTCTATCTCATTTCTCCCGTAATAAAAGTGCTGATACCAGAAATGAATATTTGGTCATACTTCCTGTCTCATATATTCGGAATATTCGGATATAATCTCTTATTCGCCGTCACAATCGGCGTCGTATCGAGTTTTATTGTGGTAAGGAGATACTTGAAAGGATAAGATAATAAAAAAGAACCGCGGGATGCCGCGGTTCTTTTTTATTGGATTGATCTATTAGGAAGTTTTCAACTGTTCTTCAAGGAAAGCCAGCCACTCGTTATTTTCTTTCTTATTGGCTTCAAGCTTGGCAAGTTCATGAAGATAATGTTCCTTTTGTTCTTCGGCGTGCTTTTTTGTTACGTAAGCGGTCGTGATTTCAATCCTTATCAGATTCTCTTTTACTTCGCTTATGAGCTCCTCTAATATTTCTTTCTTTGTCTTCATTTCATATAAGTTATTTAGCGACCGGTATATGGTAAAGGAATAAAGTAATAAAGGCAAACGTCGTATTGATTGTATAATTATCAGACATATGGAAAAAGAAAAACCGAAAAAGAAGAAGATTGATAAGTCCACGGCCATTCTCGTTATTCTTTCCCTGTTGCTGGGCATAGGTATCGGCCGCCTCACATCTCAAGCAGGGGACAGAGCCGTGATAAAGATAGAAAAGCGCTCTGAATCATCAACACAACAGTGATAAACGGCAGATTCTCCACAGTTTTTTCTCATCTGCTGTGTTATAATTACTCCTATGTTCATCACCAAAGCCCTGGCTGCGGATACGTCCATTCTTCAAGCTCTGGATGAAGCTTTCTCTTTCATCGGAGGCCTTGAGAACATATTCGTATTCGGCCTTGCCGTGGGAGGAGCCTTGGCTCTTGCCACCATCATGTACGGAGGAGTGAAATACGCCATATCGGGAGATGATCCGGGAAAGAAGAAGGATGCGAAGGAATGGATCTTTGCGGCTGTTAAAGGAATAGCGATTATTGCTGCGGGAGCGATAATAATAGGGCTTATTAATCCGAATTTGCTGAATGTGGGGGATATTGTGGTTTCAGAGTCTTCTCTTGATCTGAGTGGGCCGGCAGGAGAACAAGATCTGGCCCCCGCTCGAGGTTCAGATGCCTTAGGAGTCATTGTCGCCCAAGATACGGGAGAAGTAATTAGCGTTGGTGAGTCGGTAATAATGGGAGACGGCGAAATCACAGTTAGAAGCGTTCCGCCAAATATGACTCTGGAAGAATTCGTATCAGGACTTAGATCAGACGTAATATCGGAAGAGATAACGGAAGTGGACGAAATAATCGATAACTCGACTTCTGATGAAGATATCGAGATTGTAATCAAGCTTAATCCGGGTGCCGATTCCCAAGCCGTGGCAAATGACCTTCTTGACGATTTTATTCCGCAGGTCTCGGAGGCGACAGCAAGCTCC
This sequence comes from Candidatus Colwelliibacteriota bacterium, assembly GCA_028711965.1. Classification (GTDB taxonomy): domain Bacteria; phylum Patescibacteriota; class Minisyncoccia; order UBA6257; family Colwellbacteraceae; genus STB-63. The sequence goes on from JAQTRD010000008.1 coordinate 8,307, forward strand.
TTTAATAGACCTTATCCGGGACGATGGATCCTTAGAGGCAGTACTGGAGAAGAAGTTGAATGGATTCAAGAAAAACTTAACATCACAATCAACGGCAGCTTTGATTCAAACACAGAAACAGCCGTTCGTAATTTCCAAAGCTCTCACGAAGACGCAGACGGAAAACCGCTAGAAGTTGACGGAATAGTGGGTCCACTGACGTGGGAAGCCCTGTTCGGCAGAGCTCCTATTGCTGAAATGCCGACAGTTGGCAGCGGCGAATCCCCTAGTGGAGAGGAAATAAGAACCCTTCCCATCCTTTCCCCTTCCGGAAGCAAAGCGGAAATTCCTAGAAGCGTCTACGGCTATAGATCATGGAGATCGTGTAACGCGCACCACGGAGTCGATTTCGACACTAAAAACGAAAAGGGATGGCCCCTTTATGCCATCGCTGACGGCAAAGTAGCTCAGTTCAGCGGCGCCGATCATGCCTGTGGTTGCGGATTCTATCTGTACTTTAATGTTGGCTCAGAAAGTTATAGGGCAGTCTACTGCCATATAGATACCGAATCGGGAGCTCGACATCCGAGTAGAAGGTCAGATTGTCGTTATGCTACAGGCAATAATATAAATGTGAAAGCTGGAGACCTCCTTGGTTACTCCGGCAAGACCGGAAATGCATCTACTTGCCACCTTCATTTTGGATTGAGTAAAAAAATAAACGGGAGATATCGCTCTATTAACGTCAATTATTGGCTGGACGAAAACTACCCTGACCTGCACGAGAAAAAAACAAGGATGGAAGAACCATGCGGTAAAACGCTATAGGCGAAAACAAAAGATGATATTCAAATCAGCTCATCAATCTGATTGCTATTGCTCTCCTTATCTGCAAAATCTCCCGCAGAGAGAATTTTTAAGTTATAATTGCTCTTATGTTTATCGCTAAAGTGTTCGCCGAAGACCAGACGTTTCTCCAAAGCCTTGATGAAGCTTTCTCTTTCATCGGAGGCCTTGAGAACATATTCGTATTCGGCCTTGCCGTGGGAGGAGCCTTGGCTCTTGCCACCATCATGTACGGAGGAGTGAAATACGCCATATCGGGAGATGATCCGGGAAAGAAGAAGGATGCGAAGGAATGGATCTTTGCGGCTGTTAAAGGAATAGCGATTATTGCTGCGGGAGCGATAATAATAGGGCTTATTAATCCGAATTTGCTGAACATATCGTTTAACCCGGTGATAGGAGAGAACGAACCAGGTATCGCCCTCCAAGAATCCTATTCTCTAGGAGCCACTTTCGACCCTGCTACTGGACAAGTTCTTAATATCGGCGACTCAATTGTAATGAGCGCAAGCGAAATAACTCTTAAAGCCATTCCCGGCAATATGACAAGAGATAGCTTTATTGCTGAATTGAAGAAAAAAGCCGAGACCATCGGAGAAATCGAAGAGATAATAGACAATTCGACTTCCGATGAGGACATTGAAATCATAGTCAAACTTAAAGAAGGATCAAATTCGCAAACAGTGGTGAATAAGCTCCTTCCTGAATTCATATCTTCGTCTTCAGCCACAATAAGCGCTTCAAGTGAGTCACCCTCCCCTTCCCGCCCTTATCCGGGCCACTGGGTTCGAAAGGGAGACCGGGGAGAAGAAGTCCGCTGGATTCAGGAAGCGCTTAGTATAACCGTTGACGGTATTTTTGGGTCAAAGACATACACAGCTGTCAGAAATTTTCAAAAGATGAAAGGTCTTCAATCCGACGGGATAGTTGGACCGAAAACATGGGATAAACTTTTTGAATCTGGAAGCGGCGGAGGAGAAGAACCTGCTCCAGAACCGGATCCGGATGATCGACCGATAGTTGGAGAACTAACGGTCGCCACTTGGAACATTCATGGCGGAAGAAACGCCTCGGCAAGCGAATTAGCCAAAAAGATAAAAGACAACAATATCGATATTATCGGGATACAAGAAGCGAAGAAAAGCTCGTCTTTGGCAAGTCAGATAGCGAATAAGAACGATATGTCCTACTATCATACTGCCACCCCGGCGGGCAACGCTGTCTTGAGTAAAAGCGGACTTAACGGAAAAGAATACCAGACACTAGTCTCTTGCGGAGAGAGAAGGGCTTTGCAAAAAACAATCATAAACGTGAACGGAAAGAGCGTATCCTTCTACAATGTCCATATATCTTATCAAAGCGCTTGCCGGCCAAAACAGATAAAGGACGTCTATAATAAGATAAAAAATGATCCAAACCCATTCATTCTGGTTGGAGACTTCAACGTCGCGACAAGGTGCAGCATAATCAGCGACGTTTTCGGCAGTAATTATCCGATAATCGCCCGAGACACGGTAAATACCGGGATAGCCTGCACAGACTCCATACTTATAACTTCGAGCGATATAGTTGTTAAATCAAAGAAGACAGTTAAAACAAAAGGATCTCTTTCGGACCATAACATGATAATAGCCACTCTGGAGATAAAATAACGACAGACCGCACATATCTCGAGTTTATTGCGTCTTTTATAAAAATCCGTCATATAGGCGGATTTTTCATTTTGTCAGCTGGAAAACGTCGATTCATTGAAAATTGTAAATTAAAAATTGAAAATTTATAATAAGTATATGTTCATCACCAAAGCCCTGGCTGCGGATACGTCCATTCTTCAAGCTCTTGATGAAGCTTTCTCTTTCATCGGAGGCCTTGAGAACATATTCGTATTCGGCCTTGCCGTGGGAGGAGCCTTGGCTCTTGCCACCATCATGTACGGAGGAGTGAAATACGCCATATCGGGAGATGATCCGGGAAAGAAGAAGGATGCGAAGGAATGGATCTTTGCGGCTGTTAAAGGAATAGCGATTATTGCTGCGGGAGCGATAATAATAGGGCTTATTAATCCGAATTTGCTGAA
>JAQTRD010000084.1 GCA_028711965.1 Candidatus Colwelliibacteriota bacterium
TGAATAGCTTCTAAACTTTCGGCGTTCAGAAGATTAACACTCCATAGGCTTGAAGCGATGAGTGCCGGCAGCGAGATAAAATAGGCGAAATTATTTAAGCTGCGGATATCGCCTTCTTTTATGACTTCGAATTTTCTCGCGACCCATCCGCCAATGATAATCAAAAATATCGGAAGGGAAATCAAAAATGCCATAAATTAAGGATAGCATTTTTTGATGTCCAAGCGAGCGATATGTTTGACAAGTCGCTTAATCAGTGATTAATATCAGAACAGATTTTTAACCTAAATAATATGGAGGAGGAGGCGAGGCGGATTGATAAAGGTTCAGATAAGAGAAGAGGAAGGAAAAGATCGTTGTTTGCCTGTAATGATATTTCTTCCCGGATTCGGAGATACGGTCCATTCCAGATCTCTTAATAAGCTCATAAAAAATCTCACTTCTATTTCAAGCAAGGTAGTTATAATTACCAGCGAAGAGACTGACCGCTATCCAAAAGGAGTTAGCCTTTATGAAACGCATGCAGAGGCGATATTCGCCAATTGCAGACAATTTATCAAAAGAAGCGTGATAGTGGGATACTCCGAGGGAGGACTTAAAGCGGTATGGCTCACAAGAATCGCTCAAGAGAGCGGAGAAGCGCCTGCCAAGACGATTCTATTGGAATCCGTCGGCCTTTATAAGCAGAGCACGCTGGGCCTTATGGCTAAGTTCTTTTTGAGCGGACTTCTGTCGATTTGGCGCGCAGAAGTGATAATGACTTTTATGGATGTAATATGGCTTATAATCCGTCGAGCGATATTGAGAGGGAAAGTTCTTCAGATGGCAAGAGAAGCAAAAGAAATGTCCTGCCCGACATCCCTTATCGGAATTACAGTCCCAGTCATTGCCATTTCTTGCCGAAGAGATCTTATATCCAATCCGGATAGAATATCCCTTACTGTCAGAAAGGTTGTCGTTAAAGGATGGCGTTACGGGCACGAATTTCCGGTTGTTTTTCCGGAAAAATTAATAAGAATAATAACCGGCCTGTAGTTAAAACTCGCATTTATTGCGGGTTTTTTTATACAAAAGCCTTATTATCTCTCTTGACACTAGCTCCTCATTATGTTTTAATCCCTTCGCCTTTAAGGCAAGTCAGAATCTTTTAAAACTGAATACAATTAAAGCAATAAAAAAGGAGGTACCAAAGTTGAATTCCAAGAAGAAAAAGAAGACCGTTTTGGGCACTATTGGAGAGATAACTCTATATACGATTCTCGGCATAGTTGCCATTCTCTTCATAATCCTGCCGATGTTCGGCTTCCGTTCCAACAAGATGTGGACTGACAGTATGAAGCCAGCGATAAGCACGGGAGATATGGTCTTCACGGCGCCTGTTCCTATAGAACAGATCAAAGTGGGGGACATAATCATTTCAGACGCTCCTAAGCTTAAGGATCCAATAATTCACAGGGTCTACTCAAGATCAGTTGAAGACGGAAACATCGTTTTGGAAACGAAAGGAGATGCTCTGGAGGAGGAAGACGAATGTTTGACGACCAAAGATGATTTCCTTGGTAAGGCTTACCTGGTCATCCCGTATCTCGGATACGTGAGTTATTTTCTCGCGAATCCGTATGTTATCGCGTTTGCGGGGTGGTCCATTGTTCTTGCAATAGGTATAAAGAAGGTATTCAAGAAGAAGGATCCGCCTTTGCCGGACGAGATCCCACCGATTGACAACTAGAGAGTAATATTATACTCTTCTCTCTCGTTGGTCTTTAACTCTTAAGCAACAAAAGAAGAAGGGGCACTTTTCCCAAAAATCTAAATTTTTAAGGAGGAAATACCCTATGAAATTCTTTACGAAATTCCAGAAACCCTCGAAGCGTACCATCGCTCTCCTGATTGCGGCTATCCTTATGATATCGGTCTCCGCGTTCGGCTACTTTTCCGACAAGGAAACGAGCAACGGCAACACATTCACGGCCGGATCCATCAATTTAAGGATCGACGGCGGCGACACGAATGTCGTGAAGTTCACGGCCTCGAATATGAAAGCCGATTGGCAGTCGTGTGGCCGGTGGGAGCTCAAAAATGACGGGACATTGCCCGGATACGTGAATATCAAGAAAATCACGGTATCCGACAGTGAAAACGGACTTCTCGAACCCGAAATTGAATTTGGCGATGATACTGCCGACGAAGGCGAGTTAAGTTCTCTGGTGAGCGTCAAACTCTTCTCCTCAACGAATGACAGCGTCTGGTGGGAAGCGGATGATCATCAGATATATTCTGGTTTCTGCGAAGGTTTAGGCTCGTCGTACAATAATCTCAACATCTTGCTGCAGCCCGGCGAGAAGATTTATATCGTCGCTCAGTTCAATTGGTGGAGTAACGGCGACGCTGATTCGACCGGAATGTCCGACGGAATGGAAATCGATCTCGAATTTAAGATCACCCAAAAAAGCCAGTAAGACCAAAAGCCCCGCCCCCTTCTTTTTATATTGCAACCAAAGAGACCCCGCAAAAATATTGCGGGGTTTTTCATATTTGACAATGGTATAATTGTGGGTATATATTCATAACAGATGGTAAGAACAAAGGTCGGCCATCGCAAACAAATAATCAAACATATGCCTAGATTTGACGGAACTGGTCCTGCGGGACAAGGCCCTATGACTGGAAGAGGTATGGGTCCTTGCGGACGAGGCTTCGGAAGAGGCCGCGGATGCGGATTTGGAAGATTTTTCTCTCCGAAAAACGAATTATCCGCCCTGGAAGCCGAGGAAAAAGCGCTTAAAGAAGAGTTGG